>NZ_BAAHWX010000012.1:0-44720 GCF_054784995.1 Paucilactobacillus salsurae
TGCATATTAGTGTGGCGGCGATGGCCAGAAGGATACACCTGTTCCCATGCCGAACACAGAAGTTAAGCTTCTGAGCGCCGAGAGTAGTTGGGGGATCGCTCCCTGCGAGGGTAGGACGTTGCCATGCGAAATAGTGGACTTCGGCACTCGATGACGACATAGTTGTGTCGAGGTCGGATAATGGAGAGTTGTCCGAGTTGGCCGAAGGAGCACCACTGGAAATGGTGTAAACGGGTAAAAGCCTGTTTCAAGGGTTCGAATCCCTTACTCTCCGTTTATGACCCCTTGGTCAAGTGGTTAAGACACCGCCCTTTCACGGCGGTAACATGGGTTCAAATCCCGTAGGGGTCACTTATTTTGGAGGATTAGCTCAGTTGGGAGAGCGTCTGCCTTACAAGCAGAGGGTCACAGGTTCGAGCCCTGTATCCTCCACTAATGACTTAATTGTCATTGCGTTTAGTTAGCAGAGTCATTTGGCTCGGTAGCTCAGTCGGTAGAGCAACGGATTGAAGCTCCGTGTGTCGGCGGTTCGATTCCGTCCCGCGCCACTTTATGGAGGGGTAGCGAAGTCTGGCTAAACGCGGTGGACTGTAAATCCACTCCTTCGGGTTCGGTGGTTCGAATCCACTCCCCTCCATCTTTTTTTATAGGGATATAGTTTAATGGTAGAACTACGGTCTCCAAAACCGTCAGTGTGGGTTCAACTCCTACTATCCCTGCTTAACTGAATATTTTGGCGGTAGTGGTGAAGTGGTTAACACACCGGTTTGTGGATCCGGCACGCGTGGGTTCGATTCCCACCTACCGCCCTTTGATTGGGTTTATAGCCAAGTGGTAAAGCAATGGACTTTTGACTCCATCATGCGCTGGTCTAATCCAGCTAACCCAATTAGTTTTGGCAAGTCATGGTGGTATAGCCAAGTGGTAAGGCAGAGGTCTGCAAAACCTTTATCACCGGTTCAAATCCGGTTACCACCTTGTTTTTGTTTCGTTTAATTATAAGATTCATTTGCCGCTGTGGCGGAATTGGCAGACGCGCTGGACTCAAAATCCAGTTCCCATTAGGGAGTGTGGGTTCGACCCCCACCGGCGGCATTTAATTAAAGGAAATAAGACAGGGAATCCTCGTAAACAACGTTTACGAGGATTTTTTTGTATGTTGTTATTTAAGAAGGATCGGTGCGTTATCATATACTAATATTAACTAATTAAAAAATATTATAATTAAACAAAAAACTCTTTGTAGGATTGAAAAAACGAGATATATTATCTAATTTTTTAATATTTATCATAAAATTGTTTATTGTATTAACAATTATCGTTTGCTAAAATTAAGCGAATTTAACTTGTACAGACATTCACAGGACAATTTTGGGAGGAATATTATGAAAACAAGATTTGTAAAATTGGGGTTAGGGACGGCAATAATTGGTGTGGGCCTATTTGTTGCTAATCAGCAAATTGTTTCAGCTGATGATAACCAAGCTGATCCAAATACAGCGCAAACACCTAGTGCCACGACCACTGATCCTACACAACCACAAACTGATTCAATGGAAGTTGCAACCAGCACGCCTACTGATATGGCGCAAAAGCTAGTTTCGGCTGATAATACGGTGCAAATTAGCAACGTTAAATACGAAGGTAGCAGTGATGCTTCTGGAGAGTTCAAAGGTGGAACCCAAGTATTTGGTTTTGATAGTGGTGTTGTACTTGCATCCGGATCTGTTAAAGAGAGTGTAGAAGACCTTGGTGAATCAGGTGATGCAGATATTGATACAATGACTGGCTCAGACTCTCATGACGCAGCAGCGCTTGAATTTGACTTTGTTCCGAAATATTCACAACTTGAATTCAAGTATGCTTTTGGTTCCGAAGAATATCCAGATTTTGTTGATAGTCAATTCAATGATGCATTTGCGTTCTTTGTGAATGGTAATAATGTTGCAACACTTCCTAATAGCAATGAGTTTGTCTCCATTAACAATGTCAATAATGGGGACCTTAACGGTAACCATGTCAAAAATAGTGAATACTTTATTGACAATACGGATGCACATCTATCAGTGCCATTTACAACTTTTGGCGGCGTCACAAAGGAATTGACAATTTCAGCTCAGGTTAAGCCAAACGAAGTCAACCATATTAAAATTGTGATTGCTGATCTTAGTGATAGTGTCTTAACTTCATTTGTGGGAATATCTGACAACAGTTTTAAATCTGTTGGAAAAGTGCAAGTTCACTACATCGATGATGCTTCAAATACAATTGCCGATGACGATAATTTGGACGGCGCAACTGGAAGTACCTATACTGCCAATGAAAAAACAATTTCAGGTTATGTTTTTGACCACTGGGAAGGTAATCAAACTGGAACAATTGGTGAGGATCCAATTGAAATATTTGCCGTTTATAAAACTGCACCAATTACTAATGGTTCCGTTCAAGTTCAATATGTTGATACAGACGGCAATGCACTAGCAAACCCTATTGAACTGACAGGAACAACCGGTACTGGCTTTACAGCAGACGTTAAAGACTTCGATGGTTACACATTCGATCATGCTACACCAGCAACGAATGGTGAATTTGATGGTGGGCAACAAACTGTGACATTGGTTTATAGTAAAGATGTTGTCACACCAACAAATGACGTTGTGACACCGACACAATCAACACCCGAACCAATTTTAACTGCGACCACGGTTGTGAAGACACCAGTTGCGACACCAACAAAAAAAGCCGCTGCTAAATTACCACAAACTGATGAAAACAGATTTGCCGCAATTTTCCTTTCATTTTTAGGAGTCTCGGGCCTATTGGTGGGATTAGGAGTTAATCGAAAAGAAACTAATTAGATCGAATTTAAGAATGAAAAAGTTCAAGTAAACGCTTGAACTTTTTTTCTGGAAAAATTTGGATGAATTTAAGCAACAAAAATTTGTTATTTTTCCGATGCATGGTAAACTAATCCTAATTGAATAATCGTTAATTGGGGTGCCGAAGGCTGAGATTATACTCATTGACCTGATCTAGTTAGTACTAGCGGAGGGAATTACTTGAAATGTAGGGCAACTATATTTTACTTTGTGTAGCGCAATTAGACTTTTTGTTTAATTGCTTTTTTTATTCAGTTAGTTTGGTAAGCCATGATGATTTTCAAAAAATTTGTAGGGGGTTCTATTTTGATTAAGAAAATGAAAGTGCAGCATATCATTTTGTTAGCTTTAATTGCAATTTTTTTTGGTGTCATCTATTGGGTGATTGGACCATTATATAACGTTCTCACCGCATTGCTGGCCCCATTTGGTTGGGGACCAGCGGCAAACGATATTTTGGAGGGCGTCTGGGTCATGGCAGGACCATTAGTGGGTTATCTATTCCGCATTCCAGGTGCTGCCATTTTAGGAGAAACACTCAGTTCAGTGGTAGAAATGTTTATCGGTAGCCAATTTGGTGCTGCAGGAATTATAGCCGGTTTACTACAAGGATTTGGGGCCGAACTAGGTTACACGTTAACCGGATACAAAGTCTACAACTGGATTAGTTTATCATTGAGTGTGGTATTCGTGACAATTGTGACTTTTGGTCGGGAACTCTTTTTCTTTGGTTACAACAAGTACGCGCCATCAATGTTAATTGTATTATTCATTATTCGCTTAATTTCAACTTTCATTTTTAGCGGCGTCATCAACAAAATGATTATTAATTTACTAAAACGCGCAAAAGTTTTGAACATTCAATAGGGGGGTATTGGCATGCAAACAATTCGATTAGCATTAGAATGGATTCCAAACACTGTTCATACAGGATTTTATGAAGCAATTGATCGGGGTTATTATGCCCAAGCAGGGTTAAATGTTGAAATTTTTATGCCAGATGACCACGGTGATGGTCGTCAGTGGTTATTAAATGGCAAGGCAGATTTTGCGATTACTGAACAGATGTCGATGTCAGATTTTTTTGTGAAAGATCAACAAACCCCATTAGTGGCACTTGCTGCACTGATGGATCATAATCGTTCAGGATTATTAACTAACAGTGATATTAAGTCACCGAAAGACTTGACGCATCGAACATATGCGACATTTGGTTACCCAACTGAGCAGCACATTATTGGCGATACGATTAACGCTGATGGGGGCGATTTTAGCCAAACTAAAATGATTTCAAATGACATGATTTTCGACCCAGTAACCGATCTACAGCAAAGAAAATATGATGGTATTTTTGTCTACCATCATTGGGAAGGACTCATGGCTAAACTGGCAAATAATAATGAACACTACAATTTCTTTTATGTGAAAGACTTTGTGCCGGCGTTTGATTATTACACACCCGTAATTGCAGCCAATCAAAATTTTGTTGATGACAATCAAACAGTTGTCCGACAATTTTTGCAAGCTACAGCTCATGGTTACGCGGCAGCTAAAAATGATCCTGAAGATGCTGCCAAAGTTTTAATGAGATATGTCCCTGATCGAATGTTGCAACGAGAGTTAGTAGTGGCTTCTCAAGTAGAGGTTAGCCAGCACTATCGTCTTGCAGATGACCAGTCATTTGCTCCAATTGATGAACAAAACTGGCGTTTATTTTATGACTGGTTAAATCAACAAGGATTGGGTCAACAAATTGATCCAAGTATTGGATTCGATAATCAATACTTGAATTAGAGACCACAAAGTGTGGTTTAGGTAACAATATGTGGTGATAGACCAGTTTTAAAATGCATAAAAATGGCCTAGCAAATAATAAGTCATTTAGTGTGAATTTTAAGCATTGGTCGTACACAATTGATTATCGCAAATCTGAATTAAACAGGGTTGTCTTCTGTAATCAAATGATTAGCGAATCAGACAAAACAAGCTAAAAATTAAAATTAAATAAAAATGCATAAAACACAATATATTGTATTAATTAATTAAAGTTAACACAACATATTGTGTTTTTATGTATTTGGGCTTAGTATTATTAGTAACAATTTTAATGCTTGGAGGAATCAAAATGGATGTAAAACTAACTGCGCAACAGTCATTAGATCTATTAAAAAAAATAACGGTTGTTAAACGTGGTGGTGCGACAACCAAATTTTATGGATATAAGATTTTGTTTGTTTTGCATCAACTAACTGATGATGAATTGCTCATTCAAAGTGTTTGCCAATCGTTAGCGCAACACTTTGAAAATGCTGACGAAGTAACAACTGAAGAAATTGCAGACGAGTTAGTGTCAATCTTACAGGCATCCGATGCCACTGATGAAGCTAATGCCTACCTCAAAAAGTTTCATGAAAATCAAGCTGCATTTCAAGCAGCCATTGATCCACAACATCGCCTAAATAAATTATTTAATCAAAGTGATGATGTCGTTCATGAAAATGCCAATAAAGACAGTAAAGTATTTAATACACAGCGTGATTTAGAGGCGGGTTCAGTGAGTCGCGCCATTGGCTTGAAAATGTTACCAGAAATGGTGGCTAAAGCACATTTACGAGGCGATATTCATTGGCATGATCTGGATTATTCACCAGCAACACCAGAAACAAACTGTTGTCTCATTGATTTTGATGAAATGTTGACTAACGGTTTTAAGATCGGAAATGCCTGGGTTGATTCGCCCAAATCAATTCAGACAGCCACTGCTCAAATGTCACAGATTATTGCCAATGTAGCATCACTACAGTATGGTGGCTGTTCGGCTAATCGTGTGGATCAACTGTTAGCGCCTTACGCACAGTTAAATTACGATAAACATTTGGCTGATGCTAAGCGTTGGATTGCGCCTGACAATCAGGATGCATTTGCTAAGGAAAAGACCACCAAAGACATTTATGACGCGATGCAAGCGTTAGAATACGAAATTAACACCTTGTATTCATCACAAGGTCAGACACCATTTACAACGGTTAATTTTGGTTTAGGGACGAATTGGATTGAACGAGAAATTCAAAAGGCAATTTTGCAAGTGCGCATCAAAGGATTGGGCAAAGAACACCGAACAGCTATTTTTCCGAAGTTAGTTTTTACAGTAAAACGTGGATTGAATCTCAATCCTAATGATCCAAACTACGATATTAAGCAATTAGCATTGGAATGCTCAACAAAAAGAATGTACCCAGACTTGTTAATGTATGACAAGATTGTTGAATTAACCGGTAGTTTCAAAACACCAATGGGTTGTCGTTCATTTTTACAAGGGTGGAAAGATGAGAATGGTAAAGAAGTTAATTCAGGCCGGATGAATCTCGGAGTTGTCACTGTCAATTTGCCGCGAATTGCACTTGAATCAGCTGGCAATCAAGATGAGTTCTGGGAAATTTTTGATGAAAAAATGGCGATTTGCCACGAAGCACTATCCTACAGAGTTGAACGAACGAAGCAAGCAAAACCCGAAAATGCACCATTATTGTATATGTATGGTGCTTTTGGGAAACGATTGAATAAAGACGATAGTGTGGATGAAGCGTTCAAAAATCAACGGGCAACTGTATCACTTGGCTACATTGGATTATATGAAGTTTGTACTGCATTTTTTGGCTCAACTTGGGAAACCAATTCTGAAGCCCATGACTTTGCTGAAGAGATTGTAGCTAAGATGAATGCTTATTGTCAGCAGTGGGCAACTGAAAGTGGTTATCACTATAGTTTATATTCCACGCCTGCAGAATCACTGACTGACACCTTTTGTCGTGATGATATTGAAAAATTTGGCCGTATTAAAGATATTACCGATAAAGAATACTACACGAATAGTTTTCACTATGACGTGCGTAAACATCCGACACCATTTGATAAATTAGGATTTGAAGAGGTATTTCCTAAATATGCTTCCGGTGGGTTCATTCACTATTGTGAGTATCCAAATTTACGGCAAAATCCAAAGGCGCTCGAAGCAGTTTGGGATTGGGCCTATGATCATGTCGGTTATTTAGGCACCAACACATCGATTGATCAATGTTTCAAATGTGGCTTTAAGGGAGACTTCAAGGCCACTGCGCGCGGGTTTGTTTGTCCACAATGTGGTAACCATGATCCCCAATTTTGTGATGTGGTCAAAAGAACCTGTGGTTACCTTGGTAACCCACAACAACGACCAATGGTTCACGGACGACATAAAGAAATTGCTTCGCGTCAAAAACATATGAATCAGGAGATGATCGGCCATGCCGCAGCATATGAGAAAGCCAAACAATCCGACTCCCAAAGAGTGGTTGGCTAAGGATCATAGTTTAGAGTACATCGCCGACTATAAAGCGTTTAACTTTGTTGACGGTGAGGGCGTGCGATGCAGTTTATATGTCAGCGGGTGTTTATTTAATTGCCCGGGATGTTATAACGTTGCAGCTCAAAATTTTCATTATGGTCAACCATATACACAAGAACTAGAAGATCAAATTATTCGAGACATGAGTAACGATTACGTGCAGGGACTAACGCTCTTAGGTGGCGAACCATTTTTGAATACTCAAGTTTGTTTAAGATTGTGTCAACGAGTACGACAAGAATTTGGTCACACTAAAGACATTTGGTCGTGGTCAGGTTATACCTGGGAAGAATTACTACAAGACTCATACGACAAATTAAAAATGCTTTCAATGATAGATATTCTGGTAGACGGTCGCTTTTTAGAGGATCAAAAAGATTTGACGCTCCAATTTCGTGGGAGTGCAAATCAAAGGATTATTGACGTTCAGAAATCATTAGAACAAGAACGAGTTGTGATCTGGGATAAGTTGGTGCATTAAACTAGAGTGCGGAGAGCAACGGGTTGCTTCTGAGGATTAACGTGATATTAGGGAAATTCCAGAGCTTGGGATTTTTCTAATATCGGGTTAACCGCAGGAAGCAGTTGCTCGGAGCACGTTTCAGCAATAAAAAATTAAAAAAAAACAAGCAAAAAAGAAGGCCAAAAAAATGACACTCACCATCAAAAACCTCCACGCCACCATCAAAGAAACTCAACAAGAAATACTAAAAGGCGTCAATTTAACAGTACCCGATGGTGAAATTCACGCCATCATGGGCCCCAATGGTACAGGAAAATCAACCCTAGCCCAAACTATCATGGGCTACCCGGCTTATGAAATCACCCAGGGTAGCGTAACCTTTGATGATCAAAACGTCATTGATGCGAGCGTAGATGAGCGCGCAAAAATGGGGATGTTTTTGGGGATGCAATATCCGGCAGAAATTAGTGGCATCAATAATGCTGATTTCTTAAAAACTGCGGTAAACGCAGTGTCACCAGAACATATCAGTCCCATTAAATTTATGCAGCGATTAACTGAAACGATGCAATTTTTGGAAATGCCTGAAGATTTTGAAGAACGTTATTTGAATGTTGGCTTTTCCGGTGGTGAAAAAAAACGCAATGAAATTTTGCAAATGATGATGTTGCGACCCAAGATTGCAATTTTAGATGAAATCGATTCGGGTTTAGATATTGATGCCCTAAAGGTGGTTTCTAAGGGAATTAATCAATTACGCGGCCCAAAGTTCAGTGGCCTATTAATTACGCATTACGACCGGCTATTAGAATATGTGATACCTGATGTGATTCATATCATGGTCGATGGTCAAATTGTGACGTCCGGTGGACCAGAATTAGCACAAAAATTGGAGCAGTCAGGTTACCAACAATTTAAAAAATTAACACCAGCAGATAATGGAGTGATGAACTAATGACAGATTTACTCACTCAGATCGTGACGCAATCAATTAAAAATCATGAACCAAAATGGCTAACTGAAAAAAGAAAGTTAGCTTTTTTGCTCATGGATCAGTTGCCGGCAAATAAAGACGATGACTCAATCATGACCAGTTTGCAAAACCAGGCCACTGAATTAATTCAACCATTAACGCCACGAACGCAAGCAACAGTGGACGATGGCAATCAGTTAGTTAACATGGACTTATTAACTGCAGCACAGCAATTTCCAGAATTATTACAAGAAAATTTGATGGAAAAAGCCATTAATTGGCAAGATTCACAGTTAAATGCGCTCCACTTGGCTTTAATGACAGGTGGCCGGTTTATTTATGTACCAGATGACTGGCACAGCACGACACCAATCGTAATTAACTTAAATGCTCAGCAAAATGAACACGCACTAGTGATTGTTGGTGCTAACGCGCAAGTTGATTTGATTGAAAAGGTTGTCGGTGAGAAAAGTTCAATGAATTATTTAGGAACAGAAATGTTGCTCGGTGCTAATAGTCGGGTTAACTATTATCAAGCTAATCAATTAGCGGGTCAGGTAAATCACCAAGAAGTAAAGGTGTATCAAGCAAAAGAATCGCAATTGCAGATTTATGCCGCAATGTTTGAGAAAGTTGACTGTCAAAGTATCATTAATGTTGAATTAAATGGGTTTGGTAGTAGTGCGACGGTCAATATGGTGGCAATGGCGGATCAACAACAAACACAGACTATTGAGACGCATATTAATAATGTAGCGCCTAAAACGGTTGGTCAGATTAACCAACACGGTGTGGCAAAAGATGCATCTCAGTTAACCTTTCATGCTACTGGCAAAATCATTCATGGTGCTCATCAAGCTAATTCTCAACAAACTAGTCGCATTCTCACGTTATCTGATACATGCCATGGCGAAGCAGATCCGGTACTTTTAATTGATGAAAATGATGTTAACGCTGGACACGCGGCAAGCATCGGTAAGTTTGACGAAGAACAACTCTACTATTTGCAAACCAGAGGAATTACCAAACAACAGGCCCAATTTTTGTTAACGAGTGGTTTTTTGGAACCTGTATTGCATCAATTTCCATGTGAAGCATTGAAGCAACAAGTCACATCGATTATGAAACGAAGACTAAAGGTGGGGTGATGAGATGACGGTTCGACAAGATTTTCCGTTTTTGACAAATAATGAACTCATCTATTTTGATAACGCTGCAACAGCACAACGACCACAGACCGTGATTGATGCGATTAATGACTATTATTTACAAATGAACGTCAGCGTTCATCGCAGTACATTCCAGTTAGCCTATGAAGCAACACAACGGTATGAGCACGTTAGGAAACAAGTTGCTGACTTTATTCATGCTGAATCTCCAGAAGAAGTGGTGTTTACTAAGGGAACAACCCAATCCCTGAACTGGATTGCATTTGGTTTTGCCAAACAACAATTGCATTCGAGGGATGAAATTTTAATTTCGCAGATGGAGCATCACAGTAATTTAGTGGTGTGGCAACAAATTGCCGTGCAAACAGGGGCGATTTTAAAGTATATTCCGTTGACTGCTGATCAAACATTAGATATGAAAGCTGCAGCTAAACTAATTACGAGTAAAACCAAAATTTTAGCGATTACAGGTGCTTCAAATGTTTTGGGGGTCATTACACCAATCGATCAATTAAGTCAGCTGATTCATCAAGTAGGTGGCTATTTTATTGTTGATGGAGCACAGTTTCTACCAACTAAAGCAGTAGACGTTGTCAAAGCAGACATTGATTTTCTAGCATTTTCTGGTCATAAATTGTTTGGGCCTACTGGGATCGGCGTTTTATATGGCAAAGCGCAATTATTACAGCAACTAGAGCCCCAAGAATTTGGTGGTGAAATGATTGATGAAGTTACTGAACAAACGGCGACTTTTCAACCAGGGCCTGCAAGATTCGAAGCCGGTACTCAAAATGTGGCCGGTGTTTTTGGCTTAGGCGCTGCTATTGCTTATCTAGAACAACTTCAAATGTCTGTGGTTGAGAAAAGAGATGCTAATTTAGGTCAGTATTTGGCAGATCAATTGCGAAAAATTGAGGGTGTTGAGGTGTATGGCCCGCAAATTCGGCAAACCGGGATTGTTGCTTTTAATTTAGAGCAAGTTCATGCCCATGATGTGGCCAGTGTTTTAGACATGCAACAAATCTGTGTCCGGGCGGGTCAACATTGTGCCCAACCGTTGATGACTGCGTTGAATATTAATGCTTGTGTTCGCGCCAGTTTAGCATTTTATAATACTCAAAATGAATGTGATCTTTTAGTGGCAGCAGTGAAGCAGGCAAAGGAGTTTTTTATGCATGACTAATTTAAATCATCTGTACCAGCAAATCATCTTGGAACATGCGACTGAACAGCATCACGCCGGGAAATTAACAGGTGATGAGGTGGTTAAAATACATACAAAAAATATGTCCTGTGGCGATGATCTAGTGTTGATGGTTCAAATTCAAAATCAGCTTATTAGCAATATTGGGTATCAAATTAAGGGTTGTATTTTATCCAAAGCATCAACCAGTATTATGACGGATCAGATGATTGGCAAGTCGATTCTAGAATCTAAGAAATTAATTAAACAATTCTCATGCTTAATGACCAATCAAGATGTTGTTAATCAGTTAGATGAAGAAGCACAAATGTTAACACAGGTGGTATCATTTCCAATTCGAATTAAATGTGTCATGTTAGCTTGGCATGCGCTCGATCAATTATTAGAACAGGAGTTAACGGAATGAATGAAGAAGACTTCTACGACGAATTAAATCACGATTATCAATATGGATTTAAGGACCAGTTTACGCCGTTATTCACAACCGGCCAGGGATTGGATGAAGACAAAATTCGGGCAATTTCCGCTCATAAAAAAGAACCGCAATGGATGTTAGAATTACGACTTAAAGCTTATCAAAAATTTTTGACAATGAAAAAACCGACATTCGGACCTGATTTATCACGGTTAGATTTGGCTAAAATTAATTACTTCCAACGCCCAACTGAACAGGTGGCGCGTGATTGGGATGATGTTCCGGAAGAAATCAAAACGACATTTGAAAAAATTGGAGTTCCCCAAGCTGAACGAAAATACTTAGCAGGTGCTTCAGCTCAATATGAATCGGAAGTCGTGTATGCCAACTTGAAGCATGAGTTAGAGGCCCAAGGCATTATTTTTATGGATACTGATAGTGCTTTGAAACAGTATCCGGAGTTAGTTCATCAATATTTTGCTCAGTTGGTGCCCTATGATAATAATATTTTTGCGGCACTCAATACCGCCGTGTGGTCCGGTGGCACCTTTATTTATGTTCCCAAAAATGTACATGCGGATGTACCATTGCAAAGTTTTTTTCGGATTAATGCAGGTAATACGGGTCAATTTGAACGAACGTTAATCATTGTCGACGAAGGTGGCAGTGTTAATTATGTTGAAGGTTGTACAGCACCGATGTACTCACAAGAAAGTCTGCATGCTGCCGTCGTTGAAGTCTTTGTGAAAAGAGATGGATTTTGTCGCTATACTACGATTCAAAATTGGTCTGATAACGTCTATAGTTTGGAAACCAAACGTGCCCAAGCTGAAACCAATGCGGCAATGGAATGGGTGGATGGCAATTTAGGATCCAAGGTGACGATGAAGTATCCAAGCATCTATTTAAAGGGTGAATATGCAAAAGGCACAATGTTGTCGATTGCGTTTGCCAATGGTGCCGTTGATCAAGATACTGGCGCTCAAATGATCCATCAGGCTCCCCATACATCGTCTACTATTATCTCAAAGTCACTTTGTAAAGCTGGCGGCATATGTGATTATCGTGGCACGGTAGCAATGGACGAAAATAGCAAGGGGTCTAGTTCGCACGTCGAATGCGACACAATTATTATGGATGACCAATCTTCAAGTGATACGATTCCAATCAATAAAGTAGCGCTTGGGGATGTCTCAATGGAGCATGAAGCTAAAGTTTCTAAGGTTTCTGAAGAAGAATTGTATTATTTAATGAGTAGAGGATTAACTGAAAACGAAGCAACAAAAATGATCGTGATGGGCTTTATTGAACCATTTACGCAACAATTACCAATGGAATATGCGGTGGAACTCAATCGCTTGATTGATTTTCAAATGGAAGGGTCAATCGGTTAAAAAGCCTAATGTTTAGGTTATTGTATGTAACAAATAAATTAATTGCAATACACAATTTTATTAATAAGTGGCATTTCTTGACGACTTTTTAAATTGTAGTTACAATAATTACAATTAAACGAGTGATTTAAAGGAGAATTTAAAATGCGTGCAATTACAATAGCAAATCAGTCGGTTCCGGTCATTGGTATTGGAACTTGGTACATGGGTGAACACCCACAAAAACATGATCAAGAAATAGACGCTATTCAAACTGGTATTAATCATGGTTTGCGTTTAATTGATACTGCGGAGATGTATGGTAATGGTCAATCAGAACAATTAGTGGGTGAAGCAATTCAGCCATTTAATCGTCATCAACTATTTTTAGTTAGTAAAGTACTACCGCAAAATGCCAATCGTCGCAACATGGAAACAAGTTTAAATCAATCATTGAAACGCCTTAATACTGATTATTTAGATCTTTATTTGTATCATTGGCGTGGCGCGACACCGTTAACCGAAACTATTTCAGAATTAATTCGATTACAAAAATCTGGAAAGATTTTACGTTGGGGAGTCTCAAACTTTGATACAATTGATATGAGAGAATTGATGCAAATCACTGGTGGAAAACAGGTCGCAACAAACCAGGTTATGTACAATCTTGGTCAGCGCGGTATTGAATATGATCTCATTGATTTTATGAAGCAGCGCGATCTACCAATTATGGCCTACTCCCCTGTAGCACACGGTGATAGTTTAGGAGAGAATCTGAAGGATCAACAGGTATTACAAGAAATTGCTGTGGCACGGCATATTTCAGTAATGCAATTATTGCTGGCATGGACGGTTCAAAATTCGCAAGTAATGGCAATTCCTAAAACAAGTAGCCCAATGCACATGCTGGACAATATTGCGGCGGGAAAACTTATTTTGACAGCAGATGAACTAGCAGCAATTGATCAACAGTTTCCTAAACCAACAGGTAAAAAACGCCTTGCAATTCTATAAAAAATGGTGAGGAATTATGACGGAAAAACGAATTATTCATTGCAATAAAACACAGGTCATTGCGTGCCATCGTATTTTTGCTGAAGACTTAAACGAACATCAAACGTTATTTGGTGGTCGAATTTTAGATTTTGTTGATCGACAAGCATCAGTCAGCGCTATGAGAGTAGCCAGAACAACTGTCGTTACTGCCACGGTAGATCACGTTGACTTTATTGCACCTTTTAAAATTCAGGATTCAATGTGTCTGCATTCATATGTCACTGGAATGGGGCATCGTTCACTTGAAGTATTTGCCAAAATGATTGGTGAAAATTTATCAACTGGTGATCGATTCCTTGGATTTACCTGTTTTATGACGTTTGTCATCGATGATAAGAATATCTCGTTACCAGATTCACAATTAGTACCAGATACGAAAGAACAAGAAATATTATGTGCAGGCTATGAACAACGAGTTGCTTTACGACGTCAAACCAGAAATTTGCAGGGTGATTTAGGGACAATCATTAGTACTGATTTACCTTGGTAATTGTAACTTTTAAAGAATTTGTAAAGGCCGTCAATTATGATTGATGTTTTATGTGAATCGAAATACTATTAGGGTGTAAACTATTCATCTTGAATATTGTTTACATCAACGATGGCCGGTTAATTTATTTAACCGGCTTTTTTTATTTGACAATTTTAAATAAACCAATTATGATAATTAACAATTTAATTATTAAAATACGATGAAAAGATGAGTAGAAATAGTTAATTGCCCAGAGAGTTTCTATTTGGTGAAAAGAAACCATGCGACTATTTTGAATATGGTCTTGATAGTGTGGGTTGCTAAGCCTAGCAAAGCAATCATGGGGGCGCCCATTATAGCGGCAAGGTATGTTTGTACCTAGCAAGGAAATTTGTGTGAACAAATTTCAAAATAAGGTGGTAACCCGATAAATCGTCCTTACTTTCGCAATAGCGAGAGTGAGGACTTTTTTTGTAGCAAAAATCAAAAGTAGGTGAAAAAAATGGCATTACCCAAAATTTATTATTTACATTTAGATAAAATTACCACGGCTTGTTTCTTAAGTGGTGATGGCATGGTGGATTATGTCATGTCGCTGATTTAAGCCCATTAATTCAATTTTTATAATAAAAGGAGCAAATAATTATGACAGAAAAACAAACAACAGCATTTACACCTCGTAAAACATCACCTTTCCGCTTTGATGTTGTCGGCAGTTTCTTACGACCTGATAACCTGAAAGCAGCAAGACATCAATATGAAAATCACGAAATATCTGCCCAGCAATTAAAAGCAGTGGAAGATCAGGCGATTATTGAATTGATCAAAAAAGAAGAAGCTGCAGGACTACACTCAATTACTGATGGTGAATTTCGTCGGCAACTCTGGCATACAGACTTTTTCTGGGGCCTACAAGGCGTCCAAAAAATTTTTTCTCAGCAAGGATACCAATTCCATGACTTGGTAACGCGAGCTGAATCTGTGGAATTGACAGGTCCAATTAGTGGCGAGAATCATCCATTCGTCGAACATTTCAAGTTTTTGCGGGATCATTTAACTGACCCGGCCACTGCCAAACAAACGATTCCAGCCCCAGCACAATTTTTAGCCGAACTTTACCGCGGCGATAATTTGAAAGTAACCAAAAAATTCTATCCAAACGAAGACCAATTATTAGATGCGATCGCTTCAGCCTATAAAACTGTTGCCTTGGATCTTTATAATGAAGGCCTGCGTGTCTTGCAGTTAGATGACTGCACTTGGGGCATGCTTGCAGGTTTTCATAATGGTGCTATTAATAGCAGTGATACGATTGATGAATCATTTATTAATCAATCTAAAGAACTATATGTGACTGTGAATAATAAGTTCATCGAAGGGTTACCAGATGATTTGATTGTCAACACCCACGATTGCCGTGGCAATTATCAATCAACGTGGGCTTCTTCAGGTGGTTATGAAACAGTTGCGGATCCATTGTTTACGCGTGAAAATGTGAATGCCTATTTTCTTGAATACGATAATGATCGCTCAGGTGATTTTCAACCATTAGCAAAGGTTCGAGATGATCAGTTTGTCGTTTTAGGCTTGATTACTTCTAAAACTGGTGAACTTGAAGATAAACAATCCATTATTAATCGCATTCATGAAGCTGCTAATTATATTGATCTGGACCGTCTTTGTTTAAGCACACAGTGTGGCTTTGCTTCAACTGATGAAGGCAATAAGCTTACTGAAGCTCAACAGTGGGCAAAAATTAAACTAGTCAAAGAAATTGCTGAAGAAGTTTGGGGAGACTAGCTACTACTATGTAATAACAATTAAAAACAACGTCTATGAAATAAAATTTTCATAGACGTTGTTTATTTTACGTAATACTATTTGTTGGCAAAGTACTCAGGAAATGTTTGAAAAAGTTGCGGTTGCTCTTGCAGCATCAGGCGAAGATGTTCACTAATCAAGGCACCCGCTTGCTGAGGTTCATTTTTCTTAACAGCTTCAAAAATTTGAACGTGTTGTTGTTCCAATAAATCCCAATTTAAGTCGACGACTTTAAGACGTAACCAGCGAAAACGATTGAGTTGGATATTCAATGTTTGTAACCAATTCCAGACTAAATTTTTATCGGTAATTTCATAAAACATTTTATGAAATTGTTCATCACTTTCAAAAAAGCCTTCAATATCATGTTTTGCGAGGACGTGGTGTTGGACATTTAAAATGTCTTCCAAGATTTGCGCTTGATTGTCAGTTATTTTTCCGCATGAATCCATGATGATACTTTTTTCGATATTTTCACGAACGAATTGAGCTTCAAGCGCCGCATGGGTGTCAATTAGGGCAATGAATGTTCCGCTTTGAGGAATAACCTTGATCAGGCCGTCACGGCGCAAGTGAAGTAAGGCTTCTCTGACGGGTGTTCGACCAATTTGAACGTCTGTTTCAATGTTTTTTTCAGAAATTTTATTACCAGGTTGATATTCAGCTCGTAAAATTTTGTTTTTGATTAAGTAGTAAGCTTTGTCTTGTAAATTAGTAGCTGCATTTTCCATAGTGATCCTCCAATAACTTCACTAAATATTGTAGCGATTTGAGCAGGTAAAAGTCAAACTAGTTTGTGATTGATTTTTTAAGAACGATTGCTATAATGAAAACGCAAACAAGCGTACTGGTAGATTACTTTTGAAAGGGTTGTTGAATTCATGTTAAAAATGGGATTCCGCTGGTTTGGGTCAAATGACGATGCCATTTCTCTAACCAACATTCGTCAAATTCCTGGAACAACACAGATTGTGGGTGCGCTATACGATGTTGCTGTCGGGCAAACATGGCCAGTACAAAAGATCGCAGAGCTAAAAAAAGAAATTGAAACTGCGGGTCTGAAATTTGAAGTCGTGGAAAGTGTCAATATTCATGATGACATTAAAATTGGCAAGCCATCACGCGACCGGTATATTGAATATTATCAACAAACTATTCGTAATTTAGCCGCAAATGGCATTAAGGTGATTTGCTATAACTTTATGCCCATTTTTGATTGGTTACGAACCGATTTATCATACGAGCTTTCTGATGGTTCCAAAACGATGGCCTTTGAAAATGAAAAGGTTCAAGGCGCTCCTGAAGACATTATTCGATTAGTCAAAAACGATAGTAATGGCTTTTCTTTGCCCGGGTGGGAACCAGAACGACTCGCACAAGTGCAACGACTATTTGCTGACTATGCAGATGTTGATGAAACTAAATTACGGCAAAATTTAAAGTACTTTTTGGATGCCGTCATTCCAGTCTGTGAAGAAACTGGCATTAAAATGGCGATTCACCCAGATGATCCACCTAAGCCGTTGTTTGGATTACCAAGGATTTTTAAAAATCGTCAAGACATGTTGGCTATTGAAGCATTGTACGAGAGTTTTGCGAACGGCTTTACTATTTGCACAGGTAGTTTAGGTGAAAATGCTGACAATGATGTACCAGCTCTTATTCGTGAATTTGTCAGTAAGAATCGGGTTCCGTTCATGCATGTTCGCAACATTAAGTTTGACGGATCAGATGGGAATTTTCATGAGTCAGCGCATCTTTCATCTGCTGGTTCATTAGATATGTATGAAATTATGAAGGCTCTTTATGAAAGTGGATTCGATGGGTATATCAGACCTGATCATGGCCGAGATATTTGGGGCGAATCAGGCAGACCGGGGTATGGTTTATATGACCGCGCTTTAGGAAGTGCTTATCTGAATGGACTATGGGAAAGCTTTGAAAAAAGTCACCGATCTACAAATTAGTTTTAGGTATTTTAGTTGAGAAGGAGAACCAAATATGAAGCGCGTTGATATTTTACAAAGAATTGAACAGGCGGGTGTGATTGCAGTGATTCGTGCACAAACTCCTGAACAAGCTATTAAAACTACTCAAGCTGTGGTTAATGGTGGTATCACAGGAATCGAATTAACCTTTACGGTGCCGCATGCCGATCAAGTGATTACGAAGCTGGTTTCGCAATATGCACTCACAAATGCAATCATTGGTGCGGGAACGGTGTTGGATGCCATTTCAGCTCGTCTGGCAATTATAGCAGGGGCTCAATATATTGTGAGTCCCAGTTTTGATCAAGCCACCGCTGAACTATGTAACCTTTATCAGATTCCTTATATTGCGGGTTGTTATACCGTGACTGAAATAACTGTTGCGATGAAGGCTGGTGTCGATATCGTCAAGCTATTTCCTGGCAGTGTTGGCTCGACGGGCATGGTTAGCGCTATTAAGGCTCCATTACCACAAGCCAATCTGATGCCAGCTGGTGGTGTTAGTTTGGAAACAATGAAAGATTGGTTTGCTGCCGGTGTGGTGGCGGTCAATGTTGGTCATGCGTTGATTGGCCCAGCTGATGATAATAATTTCACTGAAGTAACTGACCGTGCTAAAAAATATGTTGCGGAGTTTAAAAGTATTAAGACAAAATAATCACATTAAAAAGCTTTAGATTCGATTTATGAATCTAAAGCTTTTTTAATCAGGATTAAATTAATAGCCGCGATCTAATTTGACTTCATTCACACTTAGTTGCTGATTTTGCAAAAAAGACTGTAGATTTGGCCAAAGAATTTTAAATTGAGCATCTTCAAAATGACTAATATAACCAGTCGTATGAGGTGTAATCACAACTTGATCTAAATCCCATAATTCATTATCTTCTGGTAACGGTTCAGTTTCAAAGACGTCTAGACCGGCATGCAAAACCTTGTCAGCCTTTAAAGCTGCAATTAAGTCACTAGTGTTGACACTTGGTCCGCGACCAATATTGATAAAACTGAATAGTTGTTCAAAATGGTTAAAAAAGGCTTGATTGAAATAATAATGGGTTTCTTTAGTGAGTGGTAAGGCATTAATGACGACGTCTGCATTAAACACAGCATCTGTCAGGTGATCTAATGCGACGGCCTGATCAAAATAATTACCGGGATGGCCGGTTGTATTGACGCCAATTGTGGTTGCATTGAATGCTTTTAGTAAACGAGCAATTTGTTGACCAATGTGGCCTGTACCAAAGACTACATAAGTGAAATCATCGACAGTTTGAGCTTTTAATTCTGGTTTATAGGCCCAATGATGTTTTTGTTTGTTTTGGTTAGCGAGGTCCAGCTGACGAACAAAATATAAGATATAGGCGATAACAGATTCACTGATAGATTGCGCGTGAATACCGCTCGCGTTGCTTAACTTTATTTGTTTTGTTGCAAATTCTTGTAGTGGCAACGAATCAACTCCAGCAGAAATAGAATGAACCCACTTTAATTTTGAGTTAGGCAATGCCAACAATTTTGGTCCAATTTCTTTATCCCAACCAAATAAAATAGTGATATCAGCGGACGCAACTTTTTTGTCTAAATCTTCCGGAGAAAAAATAGCTACGCCAGCTTGCTCAATTTTTTGTTTTTGTGCAGGAGCTAAAGAAGAAATTAATAATAAATTTTCTGACCTATGATCACCTTTCATTTCAGAATTAAAATTGTCGTTATTATAACACTGCTCGCAAGAGATTAGTTTTCGAGCTGGAAATCGGCAAGAAAACTTGTCTCAAATGTTTTTAATTCTTGTTTGCCGAAATTATCCAACAACCCGTGAAATTCTTGCATTTGTTCTAAGTTAAGCGTTAATTGTTCTTCAGCTAAGCGTTTAAGTTTTAAATAAGTCAAATTCGGTCGTCCAAGTTTAGTAAAGAGTCGTCTCGTATAACTATCTGCAACAAAGACCGGCTTGTCTAAGCAATACAGCAAAATAGAATCAGCTGTCTCATCACCGATACCAGGTAAAGTGATTAATTGTGATCTTAATTGTGCAGTGGTTTGTTTGCTAAGATTTGCCAGCTGAAAATTAGCGGTTTGAAACCAAGCAAACAAAGCAGAAATACATCTTGCTTTGTTAGTGTAAAAGCCGCTAGGTCGAATTAAAGTCTGAAGAGTTTCATTAGAAAGCTGGACAATCTTTTGCGGTTCTAAATGAGTTTCTTGGCGCAGATTCGCTAATGAATATTCAACATTGTGCCAGTTAGTGTTTTGAACCAAAACGGCACCTAATGCAATTTCAAATTTTGTTTCACCGGGCCACCATCCTTGCGGGCCCATATGTGAAAACATCTGATAGTATAGTTGTTCAATTGTGACAGTTTTCAAGGTTGTCCACGCTCCCAGTAAAGTAACTGATTCAAAATTAGCATTGTTGAACCGGAAATACAAAAATATGCATTTAAATCTATGAAAAAAGTGTGAATGTCAAGTAATTAGCACTCTGATATTTAGAGTGCTAATTACTTGCTTTACGGCAAAAACCTGACTACCATAAGAATTGTACGAAGGAATACCGAGTACTTAATACTAGAAAGGAAGTTGTTAGTATGGCTAATGATTTACAAAATCGTCGTAATGATTTATTTGGAGATTGGTTTAATGGTGGCTTCTTCCCGAGCTTTAATAAAGCTTTCGATGCCTTAAGTTCTTCATCAGATGTCATGAAAACAGATGTGTCAGAATCCGATAAAGGATACAAAGTTAAAATTGATTTACCTGGCTATGATAAAAAAGATATTCATTTAAACTATGCCAATGATATTTTAGCAGTAACTGGTCATCGCTCTACATTTGATGATGTTAGTGATGATAACGGCAATATCTTGCATAGTGAACGTGCTTATGGTCAAGTAAGTCGTCAATACAGATTGCCTGATGTGGATCGTGACAACATCAGTGCTAAGTATGACAATGGTGTTTTGAGTCTCACATTACCAAAATTAGATCACACAGGTAAAGATGACGAAGGGTTTATTCAAATTGATTAGATGATCGCTAATTGAATTTCAAAAAGTGCTTATCTCAATAGGATAAGCACTTTTTTGTTTGTAATAAAATTATTGAGTTAATTTAGGAGTTCTCCGTCAAAATAACGTATAGTAGTAATAGACAATCAAACGAGGGGAACTATAAAATGACACCAATTGATGTTTTGCAAAGTAAATTTGGGTACGATAACTTTCGATCAGGTCAACAAGAGGTTATCGATACAATTCTGAAGCGTGAAAACATGCTGGCCATCATGCCAACTGGTGGGGGAAAATCACTTTGTTATCAAATCCCGGCGATGATTCAATCTGGTTTGACATTAGTGGTATCCCCATTGATTTCATTAATGAAAGATCAAGTAGATGCGTTGAACGAAAACGGAATTTCAGCAACCTTTATTAACAGTTCCTTGGAATATACCGAAGTGCTTGACCGCATTCAACAAGCATTTGATCAAAAAATTAAATTATTATATGTATCACCGGAACGTCTAGATTCTGATTTTTATCAACAATTAGAACAATTGCCAATTGAATTAGTGGCCATTGACGAAGCGCATTGTATTTCACAATGGGGCCATGATTTTCGGCCGAGTTACCTAAAATTGACAGATTTAATTGCAAAACTACCGTCCCAACCAACAATCGTCGCCTTGACTGCGACAGCCACGCAGCGAGTGGCTGAAGATATCAAACAACGTTTGAACATCCACCATGAAGTTAATACAGGATTTGCCAGAGAAAATCTAGCGTTTAAAGTTGTCAAAGATCAAGATGAGGATCAGTTTTTAATTGATTATTTGAAATTAAACCACGACCAATCTGGCATTATTTATGCTAGTACTCGTAAAGAAGTTGAACGGCTAACTAAGTTACTCACTAAAAAGAAATTTAAGGTCACGATGTACCATGGTGGTATGACAAAACAGCAACGACGAACACATCAGGAAGATTTTTTATTCGATCGTGTCTCCATTATGATTGCCACGAATGCTTTTGGGATGGGAATTGATAAAAGTAATGTGCGCTTTGTAATTCATGCGCAGACACCCGGTAGTATTGAATCTTATTATCAAGAAGCTGGTCGTGCTGGTCGTGATGGGCTACCAAGCGAAGCAATTTTATTATTTAAATTACAGGATGTGCAAATTCAACATTTTCTGATTGAACAATCGGAACGCCAAGATGCCGAAAAAAACGCCGAGTATCAAAAATTACAGGCGATGACACAGTACGCCAATACTGAACAATGTTTACAAAAGTTTATTCTAGAATACTTTGGTGAAGCTGGGACTGACTGTGGTCGTTGCAGCAACTGTTTAGATGGACGAGAAAAACAAGATATTACGGTCGATACACAAAAAGTATTATCCTGTGTCAAACGAATGGATCAAAGATTCGGGAAAGTACTGGTTGCTCAAGTGCTCGTAGGATCTCACTCTAAACGAGTGGAACAATTTGGATTCGAACGATTGTCTACTTACGGTATCATGAAAAATCAATCCCAAAAACAGGTGGCACAATTAATTGATTATTTGACCGCAGAACAATTTTTGTTGGCCGATGGTGGTCAATATCCCGTTTTACGTGTGGCTAATAAGGGACGGGCAGTCCTGACGGGCCAGGAGAAAGTTTTTCGAAAAACTGCGATGGCGGCCCAAAAAAGTTTACCAGAAAATGATGCCTTGTTTGAAGAGTTGCGAACGCTACGCTTGGACCTAGCCAAACAACAAGAAGTACCACCATTTGTCATTTTTTCTGATCAAGCTTTGCGAGATATGTGTGCTATTTTACCGAGCAATGGTTCTGAGTTCTTATCTGTGCGGGGTGTTGGTGAAAGTAAACTAGCAAAGTATGGCGAAACATTTATGGCACAAATTGAATCATTTTTAGCAAAAAAATAAAAAAGTCGTGATTAACAAGCAAAAGTTGTTAATCACGATTTATTTTTCAAAATGAAATTAAATTATTCCAGGTGTTCTTTAATGCCATTTGGGAAATCTTTGTCGATTTCTTTTAAAATGGGTAGTAAGTAATTGACGTACGTATGGTAAGCCTCGATTGGCTTGGCATCTTTTGCATTAGCAGTAGTCAGAGCTAACGCAATTTGATGAGCACGTTCTTCGTTTGTAATCATTTAGTCATTCACCTCGTTCATTCAGTGTAGCAAATATTGCAATAATCACAAAGCAATTTCTAGCTTTTTAATGAGATTGCGTAGTTTTGTTTGGTTTAACAAATAGACTACACCTAGTCCAATCAACACACCAATCGCATTAGTGATTAAATCATCAACTTCAACCCAGCGGCCTAAGTTGACAAACCAGTTGATGATAAATTGCGTGGTTTCAATCATTAGTCCAGTAGCTAAGGATAAGCCAAGAACTGATTTGACACTTTTTGGATGGAAGATGAGGGCATAGAAAATGCCAGCCGGAATGGTCATGACAATATTCAACCAAAAGGCAATACTCAAATCTTGGAATGGGATTAGGTTAACAATCATGCCGTGTACCCAAAAATAATGAATATTATGCGTGGGGATAAAATAAAACGGTTCTGGGGCAAAACAAATACGACAAATGAAGAACGCATAAATCCATGCCGAAAGCAGCGTGATTTTTTGCCAGATCGTGTCGTGATGTCGTAAGACTAAGTTAATCAAGAGACAAATCATGGCAAAAGCAATCAAAATAAATGGAATCCAAATTTTCATATTGTAAAATACTCCCTTTGTTCTGTAATATCATACCAAAATAAAAAAAGAAAAACAGCCATTAGGCTGTTTTATTTATAAAGATTAAAGACGATCTAAATGTAATTTTTTTTGACATTCGGGACAGATACCATGAAGTTCCATCTGATTACCAGTGACCAAATAATTTGTTTTCTGCGTAGCCGTTTTTGCCATGTGTTCACTGATGTTTGTAAACTCATCATCAAAGACGTCAGTAATTTTGCCACAATTATCACACACAATATGGTAGTGAGGATGACCAAAATAATCAAAATGGGTACTGCCGTCACCATTTTTTAATTCGATCACTAGGCCGTGATCCACAAATAGTTTTAACGTATTGTATACAGTTGCCACACTCAGGTTATCAACATTTTCTTTTAGGGCCGAAAAAACCATTTCAGCACTCGGATGGGTATGATGCGATATGAGATATTGCAAAATAACTTTGCGTTGAGGGGTCAATCTTACTTTTTCTGAACGCAATTGGGCCAACGCATTTGAATACTCATTATTTGCCATCACAAAAACTCCTTTTTTACTATTTACTATATTAAACCACCAAAATGAAAATCTGCCAAATTAATTTACTTATTCTAAAGTAAACCTTGAAAATTGTGTTTGGTAGACTAAAATAAATATTAGATTAATTAATAATGATTCTAATATAGGAGTGGCAATTTTGAAAGAGAATATTGGTCAAAAGAGAAACAATTATAATTATACGTTGTTTGTGATAACACTGTTGGCGGGGACTTTTACGATGTCGATTAGCCAGTCTTCACTGTCAACGGCTTATCCAACTTTAATGAATTATTTTGGTGTTTCTGCCTCAACGATTCAATGGTTAACTACAGGATTTATGTTGATTATGAGTGTCACGATGCCGCTGAGTCCTTGGCTGTTGAATAACGTCAACTTTAAGCCACTGTTTATGGGTATCTTACTTTTGTTTGATATTGGGACATTAATTATTGTTGTCGCTCCGAATTTTTGGTTGATGATGATTGGCCGTGCATTGGAAGCTGTTGCTGTCGGTGTGCTATTTCCTTCATTTCAGTCAGTTTTATTAAGTATTACTGACAAACAAAAGCGTGCAACGACAATGGGAATTGCCGGACTAGTCATGGGTTCAGCATTAGCTTGTGGTCCGATTATTTCTGGAATTGTGTTAAATTATTTTTCTTGGCAAGGACTATTTATTGTCTTTATGATCGTTATTACACTGGTGTTAGCACTATCTACCCAGTTTATTAAAAATGTCATGCCCAAAAATAAATCTAGTTTAGACTTTTGGTCCGTAATTCTGTCATTTGGACTAATTGGCATTTTATATGTCATCAATCAAATCGGCAAAGCCAATACAAATTGGCAAGTAAATTGGCTGATTTTGATTATTAGTTTTTTGGCAATGACGTGGTTTGTGATTCGTCAATTTAGATCAAAAACACCGCTACTAGAATTAAATGTTTTGCGGACGATTAATTTTGATTTATCAGTTTTGTTAACCGGTATTTCATATGTGGCATTAATTGTGGTGACAATTTTATTTCCGCTGTACTACCAACAAGTTTTACATGTCTCTCCATTTATTTCAGGAATGTCATTAGTCCCAGGCGCGGTGTTACTCAGTATTTTGAACCCATTGACTGGCAAGTTAGCAGATCAATTTGGTTTTCGTAAAGTGATGTTAACGGGGATGAGTTTAATTGTCTTGGGTTGGTTATGTGTTTCATTATTAGCCACACATTTAAATATATGGTTGGCGATCTTTTTTACCATGATTATTGAAGGTGGCAATGCTTTTGTCATGATGCCAGCAGTTACTTTAGGTGCCAATTCACTGCCAACCAAATTAGTGCCCCATGGTACTGCAGTCACAACCACGTTCCGTCAAGTTCTAGGATCCGTCGGTGTCGCCATTGCCACTTTAGTTTTAACAGCACAAACACAACATAATGTTAGTGTTGGCATGGCACAGCATCAAGCACAGATTGGTGCTTTTAAAACAACATTTTTTATGATGCTTGGTATTGAATGTCTTGGATTACTAATGGCAATTTGCTTGAAAAATAATCAAAAAAAGGTGTCATAAAGTAAAGTTATTCTTGTGTGAATTGACAAACTACTTCCGTACTTAGACAATGGAGAACGAATACATTGTGACGGAGGATAATATGCATAAAATTTTAATGATCCATACCGGTGGGACAATCTCCATGCAAGAAAACGAACAAGGTGTCATTTCTAAAAATCAACACAATCCGTTACTGGAACAAGTATCAGGACGTGAGGGTGATGTGGAAATTACACAGAAAACATTATTTAACGTTTCGTCGCCGTCAATGGATACTGAAAAAATGCTGGAATTAAGTCAGTTAATTGATCAGCGAGCAAATGAATTTGATGGGATTGTTGTCACTCATGGCACTGATACTTTAGAAGAAACCGCCTATTTTTTAGATTGCACAGTAACTGAAAAAATAGCAGTTGTGGTTACTGGAGCGATGCGGTCTACAGATCAACTTGGAACAGATGCACTGATTAACATTAAGGATGCCATTAGCGTAAGTGCAGACAAGAAAACCGCATCACAAGGGGTTGTAGTTGTTTTGAATAGTCAAATTTTTGCAGCAAAGTACGTGACTAAGACGCATACGACTAACTTAGCAACTTTTCAGGCACCTCAAACGGGAATGATTGGTGAAGTTAACCATGGACAGGTGACGTATTTTGTTCAGCAATCAACTGCTTCAAAAAGAAAATTAGATCATCTAGTTGATCATTTATATTTGGTGAAAGCGTATGCTGGCATGGATGATACGTTACTGAGAATGTTAGATTCAGATCAGACTAACGGTATTGTTATTGAAGCATTTGGCGCAGGTAATTTACCAGCTAAATTGATGCCCGTGATTGAATCATTACATGAGCATCATATTCCAATGGTATTAACATCTCGAACGATGGCTGGAGTTGTGGCGCCAATTTATGGTTACGATGGTGGTGGTCAGCAATTAGCTGAAGCGGGATTAATATTTGCAGGTGCATTGAGTGGTCAAAAAGCAATGATCAAGTTGCAAGTTGGATTAAGCAGCGGATTAAGTGGATCAGAATTGCAAGCGTATTTTGAGGATGATAATCATGACACAAATTAAACGACCTGAGTGGGCCAACCAGAATGAATTGATGCAGCATTATTACGACGATGAGTGGGGATTACCTGTAAAAGAAGATCAAAAATTATTTGAAATGTTATCATTAGAAACCTATCAGGCGGGGTTAAGCTGGTTGACTGTATTAAAAAAAAGAATGGCATTTCGACAGGCATTTTATGATTATGATATTAATAAAGTAGCGCAGATGAGTGATGAGCAAATTTCAACGTTATTAAGTAATAAAGCAATTATTCGTAATCAGCGAAAATTGAATGCCACAGTGAATAATGCCAAAGCTATTCAACAACTTTCAAAAAGCTTTACAGATTATGTATGGTCAATTACTGATGGAGAAGTTATTAAAATGCCGTTCAGTGAAGACTTGCCAGCACAAACTGAGTTATCAAAACGTGTTTCTAAGCAGATGAAAAAAGATGGATTTAATTTTGTTGGTCCCGTCACAGTTTTTTCGTTTCTACTGGCTGTGGGCGTTGTTAATGCGAGAATTTAAAAAGATGACCTGGATTTTCAGGTCATCTTTTTAAATATAAAGTAATAAAATCAAAATCGCTTGAACTGCTGAATATTTCACGAATTTATCTTGCATAAGAGGTCGACTGTGCATTACAAACCAAGTTACAACTAAAATTATAATTGCCATAATGTGAGTTATTGAAATTGATTGTATTAGCAACCAGATAATGAATATACTACCTATTACAGTGGAAATAATTCTATGATTACGAGTGTTTTCATGCATGAAAACAGGCGTCAAGAAAAATAAGTATGATAGACAATAACTGCCTAGGTTGGCAATAAATGTCCAAGAAAGAAAATGTGCTGTTAAAAAAACAATTGATGCCGGAATACAGATTGAAAAAATAATACCATAAAGTAAAAGGCCGAATTCATTTTGCATTTCCAACTGAGGAAAATAAAGAACAAGTAAAAATGTCGGAACAAGTAATAGCAGTAGTAGAACCACCAATTTTCCTTGAACGACCCCAGAAAATGAAAACAGAAAACTCGCAAGAATGGGTAACAAGGCAAATCGGGATTTAAAATTTGAATTTAAAATTAGGTGTGCACTACCGGCTACTAACAAGCTGTATAACGCAAAAAAAACTAGATCAATCTGAAAAGTAGCGGTAGAAATTTTAGCTGCATATGAAATGGGGACATACCACCATGTAATCAGTTGAATAATAACCGAAATGGTGAGCAGTTTCCAATTAACGGAACGCCATTGGGCAGCGATTGACTTAATCAAGAGCAGTCTCCTTTAAACGTATTATCACTATCCTAATTAATTTTGAGATGGTAGTCAATTAATTACTGAAGATTGGTTGACATTTTAAATGGACTATACTAATATACAGATTGTGAAAAAAATAACAAGAGGTGCAAGAGAATGGCAGATAAGAAAGTAGCATTAATTACCGGTGCAGGACAAGGAATTGGCGAAGCAATTGCCAAACGCCTTCATCATGATGGTTTTAAGGTCGCTTTAGTTGGTCGAACAAAGTCTAAAGTGGAAAAAGTTGCTGATGAAATCAATGCAGATGGTGGTCAAGCATACGCTATTGGAGCTGATGTTTCTGATCGCGATCAAGTATTTGCCGCAGTAGATGAAGCAGCAAACCATTTTGGTGATTTCAATGTGATTGTCAACAATGCAGGTGTGGCGCCAACGACACCAATTGAAACGGTGACACCCGATATTTTAAATGACACCTTAGCAATCAACTTGGGTGGTGTCATTTGGGGTATCCAAGCAGCCAGTGCTAAATTCAAGGAACTTGGTCATGGTGGTAAGATAATCAACGCCTCATCACAAGCCGGTCAAGTTGGTAATCCTAATTTAACCGTTTATGGTGCAACAAAATTTGCTATTCGCGGTGTGACTCAAACAACTGCTAAGGAATTAGCCAAGTTCAATATCACAGTGAATGCCTATTGCCCAGGAATTGTGAAAACACCGATGATGAACGATATTGCGCAACAAGTTGCCGATAACGCTGGCAAACCATTTGAATGGGGAATGGACCAATTTGCAAAAGATATTGCATTAGGCCGTTTGTCAGAACCAGAAGATGTAGCCGCTTGTGTCGCTTACTTAGCCGGTCCAGATTCCGATTATATGACTGGTCAATCACTATTAATTGATGGTGGTATGGTATTTAGCTAGAGCTAAATGAGTGCCAAAGAGATATTCTACTTTTAATCGCTTGTGCGATAATCAACACACAAAAAATTCACAGAAAAGTACAGTTTCTTGCCGAACTGTACTTTTTTAATACATAAAATACAAATAAGTAACAAGCACATCATAAATAATTCAAACGTCTTATTTACACTATTCTTATCAACTAAATGAGGGGATGGCAAAAATGACTGAACAAAAACAAAATAATTTTACAGATGAAAACGGGCAAACAAAAACCCCACAAAAACGAAGAAAAAATAAATTAATTACACTAGCGGTACTGTCAGGCTTATTAGGTGGAGCGGCAACTTATGGTGGCGTGACAATGGTGCAAACCTATATTGCCAGTAATGGCACTTCAGTTTCGTTAAATTCAAAGAGTAGCGGCACAACAACTGTTGAGCAGACTTCAACTTCTGGCTCCAGTGACGCTACGAAGGCATATAATAAAGTTAAAAGTTCTGTTGTTTCAGTGATTAATTTACAAAATGGTAGTACAAGTTCAGATTCACAATTAAATGTGTATGGGAATACACAATCAGGCGATTCAAATTCAGATGGTGATACAACAACAGGATCAAGTTCTAGTGGCTCAAATTCTAGCGATTTGCAGGCAGCTAGTGAAGGTTCAGGTGTTATTTATAAAAAGGCGAATGGCTCTGCTTATATTGTGACAAACTACCATGTGGTATCAGGTTCATCTGCCGTTGAAATTGAATTGAGTAGTGGTAAAAAAGCAAATGCCACAGTGGTTGGAACTGATAAAACGACCGACTTAGCAGTTTTGAAAATTAGTGATAAAAATGTCACTTCAGTCGCCAGTTTTGGTAATTCAAGTGATATTGAGGCGGGCCAGTCAGTCTTAGCGATTGGATCACCTTTAGGAACGAGCTATGCGTCATCTGTGACGAAGGGGATTGTTTCAGCAAAAAGTCGATCAGTTACCACGACATATGGAAAAGCAACGGTTATTCAAACTGATGCTGCAATTAACGCCGGTAACTCTGGTGGACCGTTAATTAATATGGCTGGGCAAGTGATTGGTATTAATTCAATGAAACTGGCTTCAGATAATTCGGGAACCAGTGTTGAGGGTATGGGCTTTTCCATTCCAAGCGACAAAGTGGTAGAGATTATCAATAAAATAACAGCTTAAAACTGATGAATGAGGCAAAACAATGGTTTTGTCTCATTTTTTGTGGGGTTTTACATTGAATTATCAGGGAAAATTGTGCTAATATGTTTATCGTTATAAGTCAATTCCCGATAGGATTCACTACCTGTGAAGAAGCCTTGTAACCTCAATCAGGAAAAGTAATTTTCCAAATATAATGGGGGAATTTATTTTGTCAGAAAGACATTTATTTACATCAGAATCAGTTTCAGAAGGACATCCAGATAAAATTGCGGATCAAATTAGTGATGCAATTTTAGATGCGATGTTAGCACAAGACCCGGATGCACGTGTTGCTTGTGAAACGTCAGTAACAACTGGCTTGGTGCTCGTATTTGGCGAGATTTCAACTAAAGCCTATGTTGATATTCAGCATGTCGTCCGTGAAACCATCAAGGAAATTGGTTACACGAATTCGGCCTTTGGTTTTGACGGTGACACTTGTGCTGTCATGGTGGCCATCGATGAACAATCACCAGACATTGCGCAAGGAGTTGACGATGCACTTGAACGACGTCGCGGAGATGAAGATCCATTTGATCAAATTGGTGCTGGCGATCAAGGCTTAATGTTTGGCTACGCCATTGATGAAACACCCGAATTAATGCCACTACCAATTTCTTTAAGTCATAAGTTAATGCATCGAATTGCTTGGTTGCGCAAAAATGGTACGCTAGATTATTTACGTCCAGATGCCAAAGCTGAAGTGACTGTTGAATATGATGACAACAATCAACCTGAACGAATTGACACGGTTGTGTTAAGTACGCAACATGATCCAGATGTGACACTTGATCAAATTCGTCATGATGTGATTGAAGAAGTCATCAAGCACGAAATTCCAGCCAAATATTTAGATGATGATACAAAGTATCTGATCAATCCAACTGGTCGTTTTGTCATTGGTGGACCACAAGGGGATGCCGGCTTAACCGGTCGCAAGGTAATCGTCGATACGTATGGTGGTGCTGCTCACCACGGAGGTGGAGCTTTTTCTGGTAAGGATGCGACAAAGGTGGATCGTTCTGCAAGCTATGCTGCCAGATACATCGCCAAAAATATTGTAGCTGCTGGGTATGCCCATAAGGTAGAAATCCAACTAGCTTACGCGATTGGCGTGGCCCAACCTGTGTCGATTTCAATTGATACATTTGGCACTGGTAAAGTCAGCGAAACTCAATTAACACAAGCGGTTCGTAAAATTTTTGATTTACGTCCTGCTGGCATTATTGAAATGCTAGATTTAAAACGACCAATTTATAAACAAACAGCTGCCTATGGTCATTTTGGTCGTACTGATATTGATCTGCCATGGGAACATACAGATAAAGTTGATGCACTGAAGGCCGAATTAGGGTAAACTAAATATAGTAAACAAATCGAATAATTCATACAACGAGGTGGGTGGGCATTCATTTCGTTGTATTTTTTTGTGAAAGTTAGGGGAATTTATGTCTAAAAAGAAAACAAACGTGACGATTGTCACGATCGCCCTGTTTGTGGCTACTTTTATTAGTGCAATGGAGGGAACCATTGTTTCAACGGCGATGCCAACCATTGTAAGTGATTTAAGAGGAGTGGCCATCATGAACTGGGTCTTCTCAATCTATTTATTGACTAACGCATTAGCGACGCCCATCTATGGTAAGCTGTCTGATCGCATTGGTCGTAAACCGGTGTTTATTTTTGGCCTCTTTGTGTTTGTCATTGGGTCTGCCATGTCTGGATTATCACATTCCATGCATGAATTAATTATTTGGCGTGCCATTCAAGGTGTTGGTGCAGGCACAATCATGCCAGTTTCTTTTACGATTATTGCCGATATTTATCCTTTTGAAAAACGCGCTAAGGTGATGGGGTGGAATGGATCTGCCTGGGGAATTGCTTCAGTGATTGCCCCATTATTAGGTGGTTTTATAGTTGACCAGCTCACTTGGCATTGGGTCTTTTTCATTAATGTGCCCATTGGCTTAATTACAATTGCACTAATATGGTTCTTTTTAAATGAGCCCAAACGTGTCAGTGATGCTAAATTGGATTGGCTGGGTATTATCTGGTTAACATTGTCTTTATTAGGATTAATGTATGGGGTCCAATTGTTGAGTCAAGGTGGCCAGTCCTTACTTCAAGCAGGTGTGAGTTTTGTGGTGTTTGTAGTTGCTTTAAGCTTGTTTATTCGTCAAGAAAAACGAGCTGCTGATCCCATCATTTTCCTCGAACTCTTTAAAAATCGAGTTTTTGTCATTCAAAATATTGCTGCAGCATTGGTGTCAGCATACTTGATTGCCTTTAACGTGTACTTACCAATGTGGACACAGGGATTACTGGGTTTACGCGCGTCGATTGCCGGTTTTGCAACTACACCAAGCTCAATTTTATGGGTTGTCGGGTCATTTATTGCTGGTAAATTACTAGCGAATGCAACACCTAAAAAATTGTTAACAGTCAGTTTAGGGTTATTAATTATAACGGGATTAGTGATGATTCTGTTGCCACAGACAACGCCATTCTGGTTCTTTTTATGCTTATCAGGTGTATTTGGAATTGGGTTTGGTATTTCGATTACTGGAACAACTGTGACGTCACAAAGCTTAGTATCTTCCGATATTGTGGGTGTGGCAACCTCATTTAATACGTTGGTCCGATCGCTAGCACAGACCATCATGATCTCAGTTTTTGGAATTGTCATGAATTATTCAATTGCTAATGGAATGACGCGTTATCATAATACCGGTGTCACTGAAGAAATGATGAATAAGGTCATTAACCCACAAACGGTACATCAGTTACCGCATCAATTAATTCCTATCTTGCGCAAAATTTACTATTCAGGATTACACAATATCTTTATTTTAGGGTTTGTGTTCATACTATTAGCGTTCATCATTAACTTGATGAAACAACCAAAAGACCAAAAAAAGCAAGCCAGTTAGGGCTTGCTTTTGTATATAGCAATAATTTATTAGAACGCCATCTTGCGTATAACAATTAATTAACGTTTTTGCAACGCAATTAATTTTGGTGGTGTGTGTGTTTGATTTAAAAATGAATAGTTTAAAACTGTCCACTCGTGCTGGTCTAATTTTTGAACAAAAGCTTCAACAGCTTGTTTTTCGTCTTGTCCACCTGGATGACCATAGTAAACAACCAAGCAAATAATGCCACCACGTCGTAATAGATTCATAATTGCTTGAACGGCCGTAATGGTTGTAGTTGCGTTGGTAATGACAGTTTTATCACCACCTGGTAAATAGCCCAAATTAAAAATTGCAGCTGCAACATCTTGTGTGACATATTGGTCAACGTGTTCGTGACCGTCCTTGATCAAAGTTGTTTGTTTTAATTGTGAGCTTAAAATTAACTTTTCTTTAGTATTTTTGATAGCAGTGTCTTGAATATCAAAGGCATAGACATGACCAGTGGGGCCCACTAGCGAGGCTAAGAAAACCGTATCATTGCCGTTGCCCATAGTGGCATCAATGACTGACTGTCCTGGCCCTGCGACTGTTTTAATGAGGGTATGGCTGTATTCAAGTGCGTTTTGAATGTTCATGATCTTGATCTCCTGTGTAGGCCAAAGAGTGTTTCACTGATAATTAAAATAATGAGTCCTAAACTAAATCCAGCCAATACATCGGTTGGATAGTGAACACCAACATAGATGCGTGAGTAGCCAACTAGAATAATTAACAATGTGAGAAGCGTGTTAATAAAATACCGCCAATTTTTGGATTGTAAGTAATACTGACTCAAGATAATGAGTCCACCTAAAACAAGCATTGCGCCAATCGAATGGCCACTGGGGAAACTGTATCCGCCATAGTGCATCAAAAGGTGATTAGTTGGACGCGGTCGATCCACAATTTGTTTGATGAAGTGATTGGCATATGATCCAAAAGCGGGGGTGAGTGAAAAGAAAAAAGCTGCGCGTACTTTGCGTCTTAATGCTAATAATATCGTCCCAATGATCATCCAAATCGCTGTTGGTGTTGGATTAAATAAAACTGTATACCTCGTTAAGATTACTGTTTTCCACGATGGAAATGTTCCACGAACGTGATTAATAATAAATGTATCAAGTTGGTGAATCCAAGGGCGATTGGCTGTAACACCATGATATAAACTCACAAAGGCTACGATCGCCAAAATGAATAAGATTTGCTGAAACTTACTGATGTTAAAATTGCGTTTCATTATTTAATGACTCCTAATTTAATTACTGACAAGTATTGTAGCATAATAGCAAGACAAAACTTGCTCATCAGGTATTTTTTTGCTAAGATTGATGCAATATTTAATCGTTGATCGAGAATAGTAAAGAACGAATTGTCAGAGACCACGTGGTTGGTGAAAACGTGGATTAGTTTTTGAACTCGCTCGTGAGAATTTTTTGCTGAAATTAGTAGGTAAAAACGTGATTTCGCGTTAAGAATTAAGCGCTACGATAACGTAGAACTTAGGTGGTACCGCGGAACTCATTCGTCCTATAGGAAGGTTTTATTTCCTATGGGATTTTTTGTTTTCTGTCAACGATTTTACATAATACAATTTTGAGGAGACGATTGATTCATGGCTTATAATCATGACGTCATTGAACGTAAATGGCAACATTATTGGAAAACACATAAGACTTTTAAGGTGGAGATTGATCAAACAAAGCCGAAATACTACGCTTTAGACATGTTTCCTTATCCATCAGGACAAGGACTACACGTTGGGCATCCTGAAGGCTACACAGCCACTGATGCGATTTCGCGAATGCGCCGGATGCAAGGATTTAATGTTTTGCACCCTATGGGTTGGGACGCATTTGGTCTTCCTGCAGAACAATATGCCTTAAAAACTGGGCATAATCCCAAAGATTTTACTGCTCAAAATGTGAAAGTCTTTAAACATCAAATTCAGTCACTTGGTTTTTCATATGATTGGGATCGCGAAATTAACACAACCGACCCGAAATTTTATAAATGGACGCAGTGGATTTTTGAGCAACTTTATAAAAAAGGTCTCGCTTACGAAGACGAAATTGAAGTTAACTGGGCACCTGACTTTATGGGTGGAACAGTGGTTGCAAATGAAGAAGTGGTTGACGGTAAGACTGAACGCGGAGGCTATCCGGTTTACCGTGTACCAATGCGTCAATGGGCATTAAAGATCACAGCGTACGCTGATCGTTTAATTGATGATTTGGACGATTTAGATTGGCCTGAATCTATCAAGGAACAGCAGCGTAATTGGATCGGTCGGTCACAAGGTGCTAGTGTCTTTTTTGCCGTGGATGGTCATCCAGAAAGTAAAATTGAAGTTTTCACCACGCGTCCTGATACGCTATTTGGCGCTACTTACATGGTATTGGCACCAGAACATGATCTGGTTGATAAAATTACCACACCAGATCAAAAAGCTGCCGTTGAAGCTTACAAAGATGAAGTTTCTCGTCGCTCTGACCTAGAACGAACCGATTTAAATAAGGACAAAACAGGTGTTTTCACAGGAGCTTACGGAATTGATCCAATTAACGGCCGCAAAGTTCCCATTTGGATTGGCGATTACGTACTTGCTTCATATGGTACTGGTGCAATTATGGCCGTGCCTGCTCATGATGATCGTGACTACGAATTTGCCAAAAAATTTGGGTTAGATATTGTTCCAGTCATTGAAGGTGGCGATGTCGATCAGGCAGCGTTCACTGGTGATGGGGTTCACATTAATTCTGACTTTTTAGATGGCATGCATAAAGAAGAGGCTATCGAAAAGGCCATTGCTTGGTTAGAAGAAAATGGTGCTGGTAAAAAGAAGATCAACTACCGACTCCGTGATTGGATTTTTTCTCGTCAACGTTATTGGGGTGAACCAATTCCAGTGATTCATTGGGAAGATGGTGAAACCACCCTTGTTCCGGAAGATGAATTACCACTGCGTTTACCAGCAACCAAGCAACTTGAACCATCAGGGACTGGCGAAAGTCCACTAGCTAATATTGACGATTGGGTCAATGTGGTTGATGAAAATGGCCGAAAAGGTAAACGTGAAACAAACACTATGCCACAATGGGCAGGTTCGTCATGGTACTGGCTGCGCTACATGGATCCTCATAATGACCACGCCATTGCGAGTGAAGAAGCGCTCAACTATTGGTCACCAGTCGATTTATACGTTGGTGGTGCTGAGCACGCTGTTTTGCATTTACTATATGCACGTTTCTGGCAAAAAGTTTTGTATGATTTAGGGATTGTACCAACTAAAGAACCATTCCAAAAACTGGTTAACCAAGGAATGATTCTCGGTGAAAATCACGAAAAAATGTCTAAATCAAAAGGTAATGTGGTTAATCCTGATGATATCGTTGAACAGTATGGTGCAGATACACTGCGCCTTTATGAAATGTTCATGGGCCCACTGGAGGATTCTGTTCCTTGGGATGAAAAAGGACTTCATGGTAGTTACAAGTGGATTCAACGTGTTTGGCGGTTACTAATGGACGACAATAATCATCTGCGTGACCGCGTCACCACGATTAATGATGGTAAACTGACAAAAATTTATAATCAAACTGTTAAGAAAGTCACTGAAGATTTTAGCAGAATGCATTTCAACACTGGCATTTCACAACTGATGGTCTTTGTAAACGAAGCCTATAAAGTCGATGATTTACCAGTTGAATACATGGAAGGCTTCGTGAAGATGATTGCGCCAATTATGCCACATTTAGCTGAGGAGCTTTGGAGTGAATTCAATGTCAGTGAAACGGTGACATACGAAAAATGGCCAACATATGATCCAGATCAATTGGTTGAAGATGAAGTTGAAATTGTTGTTCAAGTTAACGGTAAAGTGAAAGCACATTTGAAAGTTGCTAAGGATGCTGATAAAGATACTGTTCAAGAACAAGCTTTAGCTCAAGAGCACGTTAAGGCAACAATTGAAGGACAAACGATTCGTAAAGTAATTGTGATCCCAGGCAAAATTGTAAATATTGTTGCTAACTAATTATCGATACATCATTTAAAAGTTCGCGATTATTCCACGGGCTTTTTTATATGCTTGAATTAATAAAGTTTCATTAAAATTGAATTTGTCTTTTATCCAGTAAAGATTTTCAGTAAATGAGCGTTAAGCTTTTTAACCACAAGATTTAATGATTGAAACAATCAAAAATTGGTCTGCTTTTAGGTAATAAAAACGGCTTGCCACAAGGTCTCAATAACGATAGAATGATACAAGTTGAAAAATCGGAAAGTAGGACAACGACAATAATGAACAATCAAGTCGATGGTGAAAATGAACAACAAGCACCTGTTCAAGATTCACGCTCGAAGATGTTAACCGGCTCCGCATGGATGACAGCGGGTAGCATCTTTTCGCGTATTTTAGGTGCGATTTATATTATTCCTTGGGTGACCTGGCTGGGCACAAATAGTGATCAAGCCAATGCCTTGTACAGTAAAGGGTATAATATTTACAGTTTATTTTTGACTGCGGCAATTGCGGGTGTTCCATCTGCAATGTCAAAGTTAGTGGCCAAATATAATGCGTTAAATGAATATGGAATTAGTCGCAAACTGTACCACCACGGAATGTTTGTTTCTGGATTAACAGGATTAGTATGTGCATTAATTTTGTATTTTGGTGCGCCTATTTTTGATCAAGGCGATACCAGTGTGATCCCTGTTTTACAATCGTTAACTTTAGCAATTCTTGTGATTCCTGCGATGAGTTTGACGCGTGGCTTTTTTCAAGGCTACCAGCAGATGGCACCGTCCGCAATTTCACAGTTTGTCGAGCAGTTGTTCAGAGTTGTTTACATGCTTGGTGCGACTTTCATTATTATGAAAGTGATGGGTGGACGTTGGCAGGATGCTGTGACTCAATCAACATTTGCAGCGTTTATTGGAGCATTAGGTAGCATTATGATTTTAGGCTATCACTACTTCAAAGAAAAAACGCGGATGGATATTTTGGTTGATAACAGCAACAATTTAATTGAAGTCTCTTCATGGGAAATGATTCGAGACATTATATATCAAGCTATTCCATTTATTATCGTTGGCGCAGGAATTAATTTATTCCAAATTATTGACCAATTTACATTTTTCAAAGTTATGACACGTATGGATGGATTTACGATGCGTCAAATTAACGAACTGTGGGCGCTATTTTCATTTAATGCCAATAAATTGATTATGATTGTAATTTCCTTAGCTTCTGCGATGTCGATTACTGTAGTTCCTTTACTTGCTGCCGCACGAGCTGTTCATAATAATGATGAAATTCGGAATCAAATTTCTAATGCGCTGTTGCTGTTTTATTTTGTGATGATGCCTGCAGCACTAGGCCTCGCAGCAGTTTCACAACCAATTTATACACTGTTTTATCGATATAGTGCTGCTGGAACACAGATTCTAGCTTTTTCAGCTTATTTGTCAATTATTTTAGGAATGTATACGGTTGTTGCAGCTGTTATGCAAGGTATTTCAGAAAATGGTAAGACACTAAAATGTTTAGGCATCGGGATCATTGTTAAATTTATTTTTCAGGTACCAGCTATCTGGCTTTTTAAAGGAATGGGGCCTTTGCTTTCAACAATGTTAGCTATGGTAACAGTCGTTTATTTAATTATCCATTCGCTTAATAATGAATTTCAGTTACCATTGAAAAAAATGGCGCCATTAACCAATCACATCTTACTTTATTCATTATTCACTTATATCACTGCAAAATTAGTTGTGCTTGGTATGTATTTGTTCATTGATAAAGGTGGACGGTATACTTCAATCATAGTTTTGGTTTTGGCAGTTGCTGCCGGTGGATTTGTCTATGTCTATTTTATGCTCCGTTCACGATTAGCAGACAAGTTATTAGGCCCTCGAGTAGCCTTTCTCCGTCGTATTTTAAGAATTAAGTAGGAGATATAATCATGAGACTGGACAAATATTTGCATGATCAACAGTTTGGCACACGTTCAGAGATTAAAAAGTTAGTCAAACAAAAACGAGTGATGATTAATCAACAAGTCATTACTAACGCTGGGCAAGCAGTTGTAACTAACGATCAGGTGTTTGTAGATCAACAGTTGGTGACAGCTGAGCAAGCATTTTATTTTCTGTTAAATAAACCCGTTGGTACCTTAACTGCTACAAAAGATGAGTCGCAACGAACAGTGATGCAGTTGCTAAAGCCAAATGATAGACGAAATGATTTGTTTCCGGTAGGACGCTTAGATAAGGACACAACAGGTATGTTGTTAATTACTAATCAAGGTCAACTGGCGCATTTATTACTAAGTCCAAAAAGACACGTTGACAAAACTTATATTGCCACAGTGACTGGGCAAATTACTAACGAACAACTAGAGAAACTTATGAACGGCGTCACATTGAAAAATGGTGACAATGTTCAAGCTGTTCATGCAAAAATTATTGACCTAAAAGAAAACCAAACAGTGATTAAATTAACGATTCAACAAGGAATGTATCATCAAATTAAACGAATGGTGGCTTACTTGGGCCAACGGGTTCTTAGTTTACATCGCGAGCAGTTTGCTAATCTAATGGACTCCAATTTGAAAGTAGGCAGTTACCGACCATTAACAAAAAAAGAAATTCACCAATTAAAACAGTTGGTGAATTTCACAGAAGTTTAATTTTCAAAGGATTTCATAAATGTGGGTAACGCCTGGCTAATTTGATGCGGTAAAACCACATATTGTGCTTTACCCAGAGACTCTGCAATGGCACTGTGGCTATAAACAGCTGCTAGCAGGGCTTTTTTTGTATCTTTAAATTGGGCCGTAAAACCACCAATCATACCCGCCAAAGTATCACCCATTCCACCAGTGGCCTGTGCAGGTGTACCGATGGGGAGTTGATAGACATCTTCGGAAGTGTATATTTCAGTATGATGCTTTTTTAAAACCACAGTTGCTTTTAATTGACGTTGTATTAGCTGGTTTTTTTCTGGTGTTTGATCTTTAATTTCAATTCCAGAAAGTCGTTGCCACTCCATTTCATGAGGTGTATAAATGATATTTCCAGCAGGCTTTGCAGTGTGGTTAGCTGCCATCAAAGTAATAGCAGAACCATCAATGACCACAGTTTGGCTATCGTTTGTGTTGGCTAGAACAGTGGCTAACACTTCTTGACTATGAAAATCATCACCGAGCCCCGGGCCAATAACTAACACATTAGCCTGAGTAATTAGTGCACTGAGTTTAACTTTATTGTAGTAATTAACAAACATCGTTTCTGGTAACTGGGCATGTAAACTTGAAAGATTACTGGTGTCAGTTGCCGTGGTTACTAACCCCGCACCTGAGTATACCGCTGCAGTAGCCGCCATCATAATTGCCCCTCCGAAGTTAGCATTGCCACCAACCAACACGACTTTGCCAAAAGTACCCTTAAAACTGTCAACTGGTCTTTTTTTGATAACTTGTTTTAAAATTTCTTCTGAAAGTATTTGCATAATAATTGCCTACCATTGTTTTAAATTTAGTATAAGTATAGCATGAGCTAACTGATTTACACGGATTTTAGTCTGAAATAGAATTGAATTTCATGTTATCATTAAAGATAGGAAACTGTAGGAGGTTACGGATAATGACCGATTGGAAAGCAAAAGCACAAGAACAAAAAGACGAGTATTTAAAAGATTTAATGTCACTGATGAAAATTGCCAGTGTCAGAGATGATAGTCAAGCAACTGATGATTTTCCGCTTGGCCCAATGCCTGCGCAAGCACTACAAGCGTTTTTAGAAATGGCGCAACAGGATGGGTTTAAGACCAAAAACATTGATAATTTGGTTGGTTATGCAGAATATGGTGATGGTGAAGAAACATTTGCTATTTTGGCGCATTTAGATGTGATGCCCGCCGGTAATGGCTGGGATACAGATCCATTTAATCCAGTAATCAAAGATGGTAACTTGTATGGGCGTGGTGCGTCTGATGATAAGGGACCAGGTATGGCAGCCTATTACGCACTGAAAACGTTAAAAGATATGGGTGTTAAATTAAATAAAAAAGTGCGTTTTATTGTTGGGACGGATGAAGAAAGTGATTGGACTGGGATGAAACGGTATTTTAAAGTGGAACCGGCTCCAACATTTGGCTTTTCACCGGATGCCGAATTTCCATTGATCAATGGGGAAAAAGGCAATATTTCAATGAAATTGAACTTTGGAGGACAAAATGAAGGTTCAGTGATTTTGAAGTCGTTTCATTCCGGATTGCGACCAAACATGGTCCCGCGAGAAGCAACTGCAGTGATTGAAACCGATAATAATCAGCAGATTGCCAATGATTTTACTAGCTATCTAGATAACAATCCTATTTCTGGTGAAATTAAGGAAACTACTGAAGGTATGCAAATTGAAATTGTTGGGAAGGCAGCGCATGGTATGGAACCCAAAAATGGTGAAAACGCTGGTACCTACCTCGCACAGTTTTTGATGAAGTATGACTTTGGTGGGGATGCCAAAAACTTTCTCACGTTGATTGGTGGTTATATGCACCAAGATTCTCGAATGCATAATTTTGACCTGAACTTTACAGATGATGTGATGGGCGATCTGACCATGAATGCTGGCTTAATGGATTTCACTAATTTTGATGGTGGGCAAGTCGACATGAATTTCCGTTATCCAAAAGGAATCACACCAACTGAGATTGAAGGGAAGTTAAACGAAACGGTTGCCAGTATGAACGTGAAAATTGTACCTGGGACCTACATGGAACCTCATTATGTGGATCCAAAAGATCCATTAGTAACAACCTTAATGAAGGCCTACCGCGAACAAACTGGAGAAACTGATGCACAACCAGAAGTAGTTGGCGGTGGTACCTATGGTCGTATGATGGATCGTGGAGTTGCATTTGGAGCGTTGTTCCCACATACCCAAGATACAATGCACCAAGCTAATGAATTTCAACCAGTGGATGATTTGTTAAGTGCAATGGCTATTTATATGCAATCAATCTATGATCTAGCAGCTCAATAATCTATCTTATCTGCCAGAATCTTGTTACAATAAAACTAGGAAGGAATTTGTTGAACAATCACATGGATTATACCGGAGGTGACAGTGATGAGTAAGTATCAAAATATTTTAGTTGGGATTGATGGTTCTAAACAGTCAGAAATGGCGCTAGACAAAGCAATTAATCTTGCGGTACAGAGTGATGCAACTTTATCAATGGTTAGTGTAATTAATGGAGAGCGTTTTCCAAATACTAGTACAATCGGATTCGGGTTTATAGACAGAGATGTTTATGATCAGGAAGTTGAGCAAATGGAAAAACAACTTGCTAAATATAAAGAAAAAGCTCAAAAAAGTGGGGTAAAAGAGGTCAATACTGAGGTATCCATCGGAAATGCAAAAGTAGTTTTAGCCACTGAATATCCGAAGAAACATAATGTTGATCTGATCGTTGCAGGGGCAACAGGATTAAACTTTATTGGTCGAATGATTGTGGGATCAACAGCAACTTTCGTTATTCGTGAGGCACCATGCGATGTCATAATTGTTAAAACTGATAATGATAATCAGCCAGTTGACTTAGCCAAAACCACATATCCTCAAATTTAAGTTTAAACCAAAAAGAAGCTTTCACTAATTATCATAGTGAGAGCTTCTTTATTTTATATAAACAACAAACGTTTCGGGAATTATACTTAATAATAATTTAAATTATTCAGCTGCATATTGCGCAAAATTATTTACAAATTTAGCGCTAATTTGATAATCCTGATTATTAGTAATATGTTTGATTAAACGTTTCTTTTTTTGTTTATCATTATTAGCATCAAAATAACGATAAGCATAATCAACACAAGTCTTAAGCCAGAATAAATCTAACTCATTATTAACTTCAAAATTAATAAGATTATCGAACATTGAATTAAAGTACAACGAGGCACGGTCCATTTGTTCTTTTAAAAAATAGATCTGGCCTAAACAAATATTAGCGGTTAGCGCATAGGTTGAGGCACCTTTTTGTGGGCCGTCGCTCACAAAGTTGAAGTGGAAAATGGCACCGTCAAGATCGTCATGCATTAAACTAAGATAACCGGTTAAAAATTGATATTGGGTACTTTGCAATTCACTATCTTGAGATAATTTGTTCGAAAACTTGGTTAATTTTTTTGTAGCTTCGTCGATATTACCAATGGCAATTAATCTTTCGATCTTTGTTAGGCTATCTGCGTCAGTATTTTCCGGAGTGCGAAAATCAGAAACTACATCATTTAACGTTAAATCTAATCGTTTACAGATATTGATTAAAGTACTCAATGATGGTACAGTTCCTTTATTTTCGATATTACTCATGGTCGCTTGGGTACAGATTCCTTGGGCTAACTCGGATTGATTAAGTCCTTTTTGTTTGCGCCTTTCTTTAATGACTGAATTTAAAAACATTTACATCCCTACCTTATATTATCTTACGAACATGATATCATTATATACGTTTATGACAAATTTAACTACGTTTATGCCTAAAATAATTTAAAAAATTTTTTTAAATGTTATAATAAAAGTGTGAGGTAATGGATTAATTGGATAGTTAATGTAATTAAAACGCCATAGTTAATAGGTAAAATTGATGAAATATCTGATTAATTTGCATTATCATATTGTGATATTTTTATGATTGTAATAATTATTTTTGGAAACCTGATGGGAAGTTTTAACATGACGCGTACAATTTTATGGTACAACTTTTGGATGGACATGATTAATCAGTTTTTAACTGTGGTTATTTTTACAATCATTTCTCGGACAAAATTTAAAAAAAGTGTTCTGTTTTTAGGAGCTGTGATTGCTGTTGTTGGGGCTTTTTTAGACACTGTTCATAATGATATTGGGTATTTAACACTACTTTTGTTTTTAGTTGGAGTGATTTGGATATACCACAGGGATCCAATTGTTACTTATAATCAATTAATGGTCAGTTTTATAATTGTTATTATTGGTATCACGCTTACTTTTAGATTGTTGATGTTTAAATACCCAATTTTTTTGCCACAAATTGGAACGTATGCGATTATAAATGGTAAGATGTTGTTATCATATAGTTTAATTATGGTTGCATTTGGATGTAAGCTGATTCCTGAGACAACTTTTAAGAGAGCGTATAATGAATAAATCGTCTCTCAAAAGGAAGGAATTTTTACATGCCAACTCGTTACGACAAAGAATTCAAACAAAACATCATCAACC
>NZ_BAAHWX010000013.1:0-36070 GCF_054784995.1 Paucilactobacillus salsurae
GCCGATTATGAAAAACAAGGGTATCAATTAGTCTCAGACAATTATCCAACTAATGGTGTGGTTTATAACCAAGATGGTACCGTTCAAAGTTTCGAGGTTCATTTGACACATGGCACAACGCAAACAAGTGAAAGTCAAACTGTCAATGAGACCATCCATTATGTTTATAAGAACGGTGACAAAGCAGCTGATGATTATCAAGCAACGCCACTGAACTTTACGCGTACTGTAACGACCGACAAGGTCACTGGTGAAAAGACCTATGGGTCTTGGTCGGCCGATCAAAGCTTTGCGGCCGTAACTAGTCCAGCTATTAAGGGTTACACGCCAGATCAAGCTCAAATTGATACGATTACAGGTATTACCGCAGATAGTGCCGATATTGAAAAGACAGTGACCTACGTAGCTAACAAAGAAGCTGCTAAGGTTATCTATATTGATGATAAGACTGGTAAAACCTTAAGCCCTAAGGACTTGACTGGCGACTATGGTTCAACTGATCCTTATCGGACAGGTGACACCATTGCCGATTATGAAAAACAAGGGTATCAATTAGTCTCAGACAATTATCCAACTAATGGTGTGGTTTATAACCAAGATGGTACCGTTCAAAGTTTCGAGGTTCATTTAACTCATGGCACAACGCCGGTTGGTCCGAATAATCCACAAACACCAGGTACGCCAATTAATCCAGATGATCCTGATGGACCAAAGTGGCCAGAAGGAACTGACAAGAGTTCTGTTACTCAGACAGTCATTAGAACTGTTAATTACCTGGATAAGCAGACTGGCAAAGTTGTCGCTAAGCAAGTTACTGAACAGGTTACGTATAACCGTACCGCCATTGTTGATAAAGTAACTGGTCAAATCATTGGTTATTCGACAACAGGTGGTAATACCGTTGACCAAACTGATGGTGATAAAGCTTGGACTGCAGTTGATAATAAGTCTGATTGGGATTCTGTCACTTCTCCTGACTTGAGTTCCAAAGGCTACTTGGCACCGGATTTGGCCACGGTTGCTCAACAGACAGTTACCCCAGGTGATAAGGATGTTACAGTTAATGTTTACTATGACCACGACGTGGTCCCAGTAAATCCAACGAATCCACAAACACCAGGTACGCCAATTAATCCAGATGATCCAGATAGTCCGAAATGGCCAGCTGGGACTGATAAGAATTCGCTGACAACTGATGTTCACCAGACAATCCATTATCAATATGGCGATGGTTCACAAGCAGCTCCTGATAAGACTGATTCCACGACATTTGACCATCAGGTCGAAGTTGACAAAGTAACTGGCAAGATTGTTAAAGATGATGGCTGGTCCGCCGAGAATGATAAGACTAGTTTTGATGCCAAGGTTTCACCAGTGATTGCAGGTTATACAGCTAGTGAGGCAAGCAGTAAGACAGTCACAGGTTTGACTCAGGATAGTCCGGATGATGTGCAGACAATTGTTTATGCACCAAATGCCGAGACAGCGAATGTCAGTTACATTGATGACACAACTGGTAAGACGTTAAGTGCCAAGGACTTGACTGGCAATTATGGCTCAACTGATCCTTATCGGACGAGCGAAACCATTACCGGTTACGAACGCCAAGGTTATCAATTAGTATCAGATAACTACCCAACTAATGGTGTGGTTTATAATCAAGATGGCACGGTTCAAAGTTTTGAAGTTCACTTGACTCATGAAACAACACCAGTTGGTCCTAACAACCCACAAACGCCAGGAGAACCAATTAACCCAGACAATCCGGACGGACCAAAGTGGCCTACGGGCACGGATCAGAGCTCATTGACCCAAACCATTACCAGAACAGTCAACTACTATGACAATCAAACAAAAGCGGTAGTTGCCAAACAAGTTACGGAACAAGTCACCTATAACCGGACGGCGATAGTTGACAAAGTAACGGGTCAGATTATTGGCTATTCAACGACTGGTGGTAACACAGTTGACCAAACTGATGGCAGCAAAGCATGGATCGCTAAGGGCGGTGATACGAACTGGGCAGCAGTAACCTCACCAGATTTAAGCAGTGAAGGTTACACAGCGCCGGATCTGGCAACTGTGGAACAAACAACAGTCAACCCAGGTGACAAAGACGCGACGGTGAATGTTTACTATGATCATGTTGTAGTACCAGTAAACCCAAGTAAGCCAGAGACACCAGGGACGCCAATTAACCCAGACAATCCGGATGGGCCAAAGTGGCCTACGGGCACAGATAAGGATTCGTTGACCAAATCGGTTAACCAAACCATCCATTATCAATACTCTAATGGCGCAACAGCGGCACCTGATAAAACGGATACGACAACCTTTGACCATCAGGTCGAAGTTGACAAAGTAACTGGCAAGATTGTTAAAGATGATGGCTGGTTCGCCGAGAATAATAAGACTAGTTTTGATGCGAAGACATCACCAGTTATTGCAGGTTATACAGCTAGTGAGGCAAGCAGTAAGACAGTCACAGGTTTGACTCAGGATAGTCCGGATGATGTGCAGACAATTGTTTATGCACCAAATGCCGAGACAGCGAATGTCAGTTACATTGATGACACAACTGGTAAGACGTTAAGTGCCAAGGACTTGACTGGCAATTATGGCTCAACTGATCCTTATCGGACGGGTGACACCATCGCCGATTATGAAAAACAAGGGTATCAATTAGTCTCAGACAATTATCCAACTAATGGTGTGGTTTATAACCAAGATGGTACCGTTCAAAGTTTCGAGGTTCATTTGACACATGGCACAACGCAAACAAGTGAAAGTCAAACTGTCAATGAGACCATCCATTATGTTTACAAGAACGGTGACAAAGCAGCTGATGATTATCAAGCAACGCCACTGAACTTTACGCGTACTGTAACGACCGACAAGGTCACTGGTAAAAAGACCTATGGGTCTTGGTCAGCTGATCAAAGTTTTGCGGCCGTGACTAGTCCAGCTATTAAAGGTTATACGCCAGAACAGGCTGAAATTGGGTCACAAACTGTGAGTGGTGACTCCAGTGATCTTGATTTCACGGTGGTTTATGCTAAGAATGCGCCAACTATTACAACTGAAAGCAAGACGATTAATGAAACTATCCATTACGTCTACAAAGATGGTACGACAGCTCATGATGATTATGTGGCCAAGCCGGTTGAATTTACGCGTGAAGTCTCAACTGACGCAGTAACTGGGGAAAAGACGTATGGTCTTTGGTCAGCAGATCAAAGCTTTGCCGCAGTCACAAGTCCTGAATTAAAGGGTTATACAGCTGACAAGGCGCAAATTGACAAGCAAACAGTTAATGGGGACTCAAAGGACTTAGAATTCACGGTTACCTATACCAAGACTCCAGTTGCTGGCGGTAACGTCACAGCTAAGTATGTTGATGAAAACGGCAATCCAATCGCTGACGACGTTATTGCTTCTGGTAATGTAGGCGATCCATATTCAACGACCCAAAAGGATGTGCCAGGCTACACCTTCAAAGAAGTCCAAGGGAACCCTACGGGGAGCTTTACGGATCAGGATCAGACTGTTACCTATGTTTACACGAAGAACCCCGCAACAGATAACAATGGCGGCACTGGGCTCAATCAACCGGGGAAGCCAGGTAATGGTACTAACAATGGAGTAATCAATACGTCGACTAATACAGGATCTAAAGTTAACAACGGTGCTGTTAATTCACCAGAATTACCTCAAACTGGTGAAAACAATAGTCAAAGTCAAACAATGTCATTTATTGGTATTTTGTTGGCATTTGGAAGTTTACTCGGTTTTCTTGGTATCAAGAAACGTCGTAATGATTAACCATTAAATAAATATATCTGTAGTGAATATAGATTATTTAAAGAGGGCCCTGAAGAATATTATTATTCTGGCTCTGTGTCAAATGGTGTTGATTAATAGTTTTTATCTTTTGAAAGGTCCACTCTTCGGAGTGGGCTTTTTGTTATTGAACCGAAAAACTCCGTTTGAGAAGTCAGATGGCCGCAATTATGCTCTGTAGCCCTGTTTTTGGGCACACTCCTCCCCGGGGTGTCGTACACTGACTTTTCTAGGCAATCAGTTGGTAGATCCGTTCAAACATGCGCTCTTGATTGGCAAATCCATAACAGCTGCGCTTTAGTGCTTTGATCTTACGGTTAATGCCTTCTAGTGGGCCATTTGAAAGCTTGGTTTGAGAAGCATTCAAAACGCCTCTGAGGTTTTTCCTCAGTGTGGCAATGGCGATGTCCATTGGCTCACCGCACGACCTGTAGGTCTTGATGAGGTTACTCAGGCGCTCTGGGTCTAGAATTTTTGGTGTTGGAAAGTATTTCCATTCCAAAATTACTAGGCCCTAATTTAAAAAGCCATTGATAATGGATCAAAAACGGCCACTAGGGTATGCCCTAATGGTCTTTTTTATTTCTGTGCTATACTAGGAATTACAGATGTTCATTAGAACTGTCCAAAAGGAGAACTGAAAATGGCTAAAATCGGTTATGCGCGCGTGAGTTCCAAGGAGCAACATTTAGATCGACAGTTAGCGGCTTTAAAAGGCGTTGATAAATTATTTACGGATAAATTAAGTGGGGCTAACACCAATCGACCTGAACTGCAAAAAATGCTGGCCTATATTCGTGAGGGTGATATTGTCCTGGTCACTGAACTAGATCGCTTAGGCAGAAACAACCAGGATTTAACTCAGATCATGAACTCCATTCAAAATAAGGGTGCCACCCTAGATGTGTTGAATTTACCGTCCATGACGGGGATTGCTGACCCCAACTTACGTCAACTCATGACCAATCTCATTATTGAACTGTATAAGTACCAGGCTGAAAGTGAGCGTAAGCGGATTATTGAGCGTCAACAACAAGGGATTTTTCTGGCCAAGCAGCAGGGCAAATATCATGGACGCAAACCCCAATACACCCAAGACGATCCCCGCTTGCAACATGCTTTTAAACTTTATCAGACAGGCATGAGTGATGTAGATGTTGCCCGTAATACAGGGATTAAACGGACGACCTTTATCAGATATCGCAAAAAATATAGAATCTTTAAAAATGAGCTTTAAAAATGAGTTAATTGTCAGCTTAATTATTTAATAAATTGTTTGTTTATTTATTTGTCTACTAATGATATAATTAAGCTAGATGAAGGAGGTATCAAGATGAAGATTATTACTTTTACTGCTATCAAGGGTGGTGTTGGTAAAACAACCTTGACTTTAAATTATGGTGATTGGTTAGCCAAACATGGTAAGAAGGTTCTATTAATAGATTTAGACCATCAGTGCAATTTAACAACCGTTTTTGAAAAAACACGACGAAACAATACCATCGCTGAAGCGTTTAAAGAAAATGACAATGCTCAAAAAGTAAAAATTGACAGTGTCGGACCGAATCTAGATTTAATAGCCGGTTTTATAGACCTAGATGTTTTAGGAAGTTATCTAGAAAATAACAGTAACAAAGAAATGATGTTGTTCATGTGGTTTAAAAACAACTCCGATTCATTAAGCTTAACCGACTATGACTATATCTTAATTGATACGCACCCAGATTTTAGCACCATCACTAAAAACGCTATTGCTATCAGTAATTACCTGCTTAGTCCCATTACACCCAGTGAACATGGCTACAATGCCAAGTTTGACCTAGAAACACGACTCGAAAAATTCAGAAAATCACTTTTTGACTATCGAACTGGCGAAACTTACGTTGACGCAAAGCTTTTCTTTATCGGTAATATGATTAGACATAATACAAGCATGTCTCGCGATTTGCTAAAACACATAGAAGGCGATGAAACAGTCGCAACTATAATTCCTGAAAGAGAGCTCTTTAATAAAGCTACTGCAAGGCACGCTTCAATATTTGAATTAGCCAATCATGATGAATCCATTTTAAAGCAAAATCAAAAGTTCATAGAACACGCCGATCATCTTTTTCAAGAATTAGCAAATAAAACCAAGTAAGGAGAGTTAGATTATGAGTTTAGATTCATTCAACCATAAAAAAGACGAAGAAATGAGAGAAAGTTACGAAACTACATTGAAAGACAACAAGAAAGATGCAGTCGCATTTTTGAAAAATATCAGCCGAAAGGAAGTAGAGCGTAAGCGATCTGTGACCTTCTCAATTACTGAAAGTCAACTTAAAAAAATGGATACGGCTGCCCGAAAAAACGGATTTAAAAATCGTTCAGAATTCTTAGCTTCAATCATAGATGCAATTTAGCAGTTAAATAAATAAATAATTAATCAAACAAGTAAATACGCAATTTGTTCGCTTGATTAATTTGTGATTAGGTAAAAACTAGTAAAGTGCACTAAACCAAATACGGTTGCCTGTAGGTAAGCGCTATGCTAGACTAAGATTAATTTAACAACCGAATAAATAGATCAAGCTAAACAGAAAAATCCCCGATTCACGAGGAATCGGGGATTTTAGGTTTAGCAAGTAGCTAATAGCGAGCTACTTAGATTCAGACGATTTAGACCGCCAAGTTAAAATCGTCTGAACATTGTTCTTAATTTGTAGGTTAATTATACCGCAAACCAGTCCTATGGGACAAGTGAAGGATAGTTAAAAACAAATTGAATCCAATGGGCTAAGTGGCTAACCAATGCTATTTAGTCCATTTTTGTTGTTAGAAATTAAAAAAAGTTGCCGTATGGGCAACCCAGAATAGACACATGCCGGTGAATCTACAAAGCCGATCACGTCCAATGTTCGCTTTGTAATTCAGTTAAAGCATATCAGATTTGTATTTTAAAACAAGTCAGATGTTTTAGCAACTCTCTTTAAGACGACGTGTGTCAGTTAAGAAAGGGAGCTTTTATTATGGATCAATCAAACTTCAACTTTACAAATGCTAAAAGGGCCTATGAAGTAAAGTTTTACGCTTTGCCGCAGATCTTACTCCAAGGGGAAAAATATAAGGATCTTAGCGATAGTGCCATTTTACTTTATTCGGTGTTACGCGATCGTCTAAGTTACTCACTAAGCAATAATTGGGTTGACGAAAATAACAACGTATATTTCATATACACAAACAATGAACTAAAAGATTTACGAAACTGGTCAAATAATAAAATCAATAAGATTAAACACGAATTAATGGACGCGAACCTTTTGTATCAAAAACATATGGGGTTTAATCCAAGATCAGGCAAAAACGAACCAAATAGATTATATTTGGCAGATTTGGAAGTAACAGCAAAAGACGTTTATATTAAGCGAGAGCCATTAAAATCGCCTGAACCCCTTGGTACAAGCGGACTTCTCAAAAAGAGAAACCCGCATGATACCGTTGAACCCCTTGGTACAAGCGGACTTCTCAAAAAGAGAAACCCGCATGATACCGTTTCTGATACTTCTGAATCCCTTGGTACAAGCGGACTTCTCAAAAAGAGACAAGATCTAGACTATACTAATAATTTAGATACTAATAGATACAATATAGATACTCAAAAGTTGGACTTTTCCACAGCCCAATTCTCACCAGCAGAACTAGAAAAGCAAAACAAGGATTTAGTGAACCATGCTAATGATTTCTTAACTGATGAAGATAGTGGCTTACCGGTTTTCTTAGAACCAGAAGCCGTGCAATTACTTAGTTTCTGGTGCCGCACCCCGCAACAAATGCGCCGGTTTATTGGTATCATCTTGAATGCTAAATATCGAGTTGAAAAGGATCATCAGGACATTGGCGTCATAATTCCACTTGATGATGAAGAACTTAAACCTTTGATGACTAAAGCACTAAGACGCTACTTTAACGCCCTAAGAAGCAATGAAAAGCACATTAAAAACGTGGAGAACTACTTGTATGGCACCATGCAAAACCTATTTGGCGTTTGGTGGAATAAACAAGCGGCTAGAGAATATGCGGCCAAACACCCCGAAGAAGAAAAGTTGGCCGACAACGATAACAGTGGGTTGTACTACTAGTCCTAAAAGGCTACAAAATCCTTTCTAAGCGGTTTTAAGGCTTACTAACCTCTTTATAATCAAGTTAGATTTAAATGACTTAAACAGAAGAATAGGGGCTTTTAAATGAGTGCCAGAGCTAACCAGCTCAAAAGTTCAGCCTTTAGATCAACGCCAAGCTCAAGTGATTTGAGGCCAAGGCTTTATCTATTGATAAGGTAATCAAAAGGTAGTATAATGTGAGTAGTAATAAAGGGGGGCGAGAAAATCATGGCAGTTAAGGAAAAGAAACGCGTACAAGTCCAGATTGACAAAGAATTGGCCGATAATACCGAAGCCGTTTTAAGCCAGTTAGGTCTAAACCCAACTACCGCGATCAATATGTTTTATAAGCGGATTGTTGCTAATGGTGCCTTACCTTTTAATGTGTCTTTAAGCGAAGAAGAAAGAGCTAATTTACGCTTTTTAAAGGCTACCAAAGAGACACCAGTAACAGAGTTCAAAGACGCTAAAGAAGTCGCTGATTGGCTCAATGATCCAGATGAGGACTAATGGCTTATCAGATTAAATAAATTAATAACTTGGAAGTGTGATGAACATGAAAGATACAATCACAATTAATGACTTTTTTGAAATTGCCAAAGAAACTGATTTAAAAGATTTACTTGATAAGTCATTACATGAGCCAGACCCAGAAAAGCGCAAAGTATATGACGCTTTATATACCTACTTTTTAGATAAAAGGCAAGATGAGGTTATTAAGCGAAAGGACTTTGTCCGTTGATAGATAAACCCCAATATATAATTGTTGCTGGTATTAACGGAGCAGGAAAAAGTACGCTATACGATACATTTCCCAGCTTATTTGACAAAACAAAACGGATTAACGCTGATGAAATTTTAAGACAAATGGGTGGCGATTGGCATGAAGACAGTGACAACTTAAAAGCCATGAAAGAAGAAATCAAACAACTACACTATGCTTTAGATCACCAGCAAAGTATTCACGTAGAAACAACACTGGCAGGTAGAGGCAAAGCTCAACTCAATTTGATTGACAAAGCTCACAAAAATGGCTTTGAAGTGACTTTATTGTATGTTGCTTTGCGAGATGAAAATTTAGCTATCCAAAGGGTCAACGAACGGGTACAAAAAGGTGGCCATGGTGTCCCAGTAGCAACGATCAAGAAACGTTATCAGCAATCCAAACATAATTTGCCATTAGTGGCCTTTAAATCTGATAAGGTCATGATCTATGATAATAGCGAAAAGTTTACCTCTGTTTATGCAAGAGAGAAGGGACAAGTTTTTAAGAACGATTTGAGGCATTTTCCTTGGATAAACCAAAATATTACTTATCCAGAAAAGGTGCAAAAGCAGTTACAAAATTTTGCAGATCAAAACCCAGAAGTAAAGCCTAAAAATGATCCAGAAAATAAAAACGATCGGCCTAGTTATTAGGTTGATCGTTTTTTAATTTATCCGGTTTATGGGCATTAACGTAATCGGCGAATGTTTTTAAAAGCTCTTCGGTTTGTTCGACCGAGAGGTTATTAGCTTGAAAGTACTTTTCTAATAAAGCCCCTTTTTGAATTAATCGGCGAGAACGGGCCTTGCGGGCTTGCCGATTTTCATAGTATTTAGATTGCCGTAATTTAAAATCTTCCCGCTCAATTTTTTGTTTTAAACGCGCTTGTTGATCGACTAGTTTTTCATATTTATTAGACATGGAATTTCCCCATCTCGTATGGCTAATGATCTACGGACTTTACCTTTAAAAATTCAGAAAATTGCTTGGCTAAAAGCTTAATCTGATCGTTAGACAAATTAGCATAATCTAAATTGGCTTGACTGATGATTTGTTTACCTAGCCGTTGTTCAATCTTATTTTTTTCGTCCTTAATTTTTTGATTAAGGGCTTTTAATTTAGCTTCTTGTTTTTCTAGGTTACTTTGAGACATAACGATCCCTCCAATCATATTAGAAATAATTACCGAAACTATATCATATAAGAAACGTTAAGTCAAAGGATAAAATTTGAAATAGCGAAGCGGAAGGCATACACTAAGTTAAAGTTAAGAGAATCAGAAGACCGAGTGAAACGAGGTCAATGCGCACTTACACACAACAACTAAAGTTGGTTGTGTTATTGTGCTAAACCCTTGTATAAGAAGTCGCCGTTGGCGACAACAAAAGCAAACCCATAAACCCAAATAAAGGTGGTGACCGACATGGCAATATTTCACATGAGCTTTAGTAATATTAGTGCGGGAAAAGGAAGAAGCGCAATTGCTGGAGCAAGTTATAGAAGTGGTGAAAAGTTATTCGATCAAAAAGAAGGTCGAAGCTATTTTTATGCTCGGTCAGTCATGCCAGAAAGCTTTATTTTAACCCCCAAAAATGCACCAGCATGGGCGAGTGATAGAGAGAAATTATGGAATGAAGTCGAAAGAAAAGATCGGCGAGCAAATTCACGCTATGCAAAAGAGTTTAACGTGGCTTTACCAGTTGAATTAAGTGAAGATGAACAGAAAGAATTATTGACAAAATATGTACAAGAAAATTTTGTTGATGAGGGTATGGTTGCCGACGTAGCAATTCATAGAGATCACCCAGATAATCCGCACGCTCATGTTATGCTGACTAATCGTCCATTTAATCCAGACGGAGCATGGGGATTGAAAAGTAAAAGAGAAAATATATTAGATGAAAATGGGAACAAGACTTATACAGGAAATAGTCGTTTTCCAAGATCAAGAAAGGTGTGGCTGGTTGATTGGGATAAAAAAGAAAAAATTACTGAATGGCGGCACAATTGGGCGGCTAGTGTAAATCAAGTTTTAGAGCAAAAAAATATTCCGGATCGGATCAGTGAAAAATCATTTATCGAGCAGGGAATAGATGATACCCCAATGCAACATGAGGGAATCAATAGCAAGCGGCATGAGAGAAAAGAATTTAACCAACAAGTTAAGGACTATCGCAAGGCCAAAGCCAGTTATAAAAATAACCAAGAAAAAGTAATCAATAGAGGTCATTTAGATAGCCTAAGTAAACACTTCTCGTTTAATGAAAAACGGGTAGTTAAAGAGTTAAGCCATGAACTGAAAACTTATATCAGTTTGGAGAACTTAGATGATAAGCGGCGCATGCTATTTAATTGGAAAAACAGCACCTTAATTAAACATGCGGTTGGTGAAGATGTGACTAAACAATTATTGACAATTAACCAACAAGAAAGCTCACTCAAAAAAGCAGATGAACTCTTAAATAAAGTGGTTGATCGCACGACTAAAAAACTTTATCCAGAGCTTAATTTTGAACAGACCACGCAAGCTGAAAGACGAGAATTAATTAAGGAAACCGATAGCGAACAAACAGTTTTCAAAGGCAGTGAATTAAACGAACGTTTAATGGATATTCGTGATGATTTATTGACCCAGCAATTATTGACCTTTACCAAGCGGCCATACGTTGGTTTTAAGTTATTAATGCAACAAGAAAAAGAGGCCAAAATCGAACTGAAATATACGCTGATGATTCATGACGATAGCTTAGAAAGCCTAGAACACGTCGATAAAGGACTACTAGAAAAGTATTCACCAGCAGAACAGCAAAAGATTACGAGAGCAGTCAAAGACCTACGGACAATCATAGCAGTTAAGCAAGTCATTCAAACGCAATACCATGAGGTATTGAAAAGAGCCTTTCCTAATGGTGATTTAGATGATCTTTCACTAGTTAGACAAGAACAGGCTTATACAGCCGTGATGTACTATGATCCAACTTTAAAGCCATTAAAAGTCGAAACAATGGCACAATGGCAAGAAAACCCACCGAGGGTTTTCAGTACCCAAGAACATCAATTAGGGTTAGCTTATTTGTCGGGGCAGCTGAGCTTAGATCAGTTAGAAAATCATCACTTACAACGAGTTTTAAAGCATGACGGAACGAAACAAATTTTTCTTGGTGAGTGTAAAGCTGATCCAACTATTAAAACCAGCCAGATTGAAAAAATCCGAAAGCAGTTAAAAGAGCAACAAGCTAAGGACGACCAGTGCCGAAAAGCAAATATGGGGCATTATCAACCGCTAAATTACAAGCCAGTTAGTCCAGACTATTACTTAAAGACGGCCTTTAGTGACGCAATCATGACCGCCCTATATGCCCGTGATGAAGATTACCAACGGCAAAAACAGGCGCAAGGTTTAAAGGAGACTGAGTGGGAAATGACGAAAAAGCAACGGCAACATCAAACCCGGAACCGGCATGAAGATGGTGGTATGCACTTGTAATGTAAATGTAAAAACAAATGTACACAAGTGTGTTCAAATGGTGCTATAATTTAGTTAATTATTTAAGAAAGGAGTTACCTGCATGTGGCAAGACAACACGAATGGATTAGTTTATCTCAGGCCGGTATCAAGCTAGGGCATGATCGATCATATGTAAGCTTATGGTTAAGGCGGCACCCAAATAGTATGCCCGAAGAATATTTAATGGAAACCGGCACAGTCAAATTAATTTCATTGGAAGGCATTGAATGGATAAGGAAACAAACAAAAAAAGAGGGCGTCCTCGTCAGCAGTAGAGTTGCTAACGGGGATCAGCACCTAGAATTACGCCTTCTAGGTGTCACCCTCCTAATAATCCATTTTACCGGGCGGGTTAGGGGAAAGCTAGTTGTTTAATATTTCTAACCCAACAAACAACATAAGGAGGTGATCCAATGAAAGTAGAAAGCTGGCAAGGTATTAATGGCAAGCTAGTTCATGATGATCAAAAGGCGATTGTGGTTGATGATGACCAAGCATTGACTGATCCAAAACAGCTACAAGCAATTTTAGATCAAGACGGTCAGCCAATTGACGAAGTCCGGCAAGCAATGATTAAGAAGACCGTTAAACGCCAGATGAAGACTGAGCCGTTAAAGCTTAGGGGCTGGTTTAATCGCCACTATGACAGTCAAAATGCTAAAAAGACCGAAAAATTGGTAAGTGATAAACCGACCCATCAATATAAGCAAATTAAAAATGAAATGACCTTTTTTGGTGAGAGCTTCTTGGAAGGCTTCTTAGGCTTCTATGGCTTAGAAGTTGATAACGCCTTAGGACGTTACGAACATAATTTGCATGTTTTGGAAACGCAGGAACTTGGTCAGTCTGAAAAAGAATACTACTTAGCCACAAGTGAAAATGGTCGCGTCAAATTAGCCACCGATCCATTACCAAGCCAGCAAATTGCCGAGGAACAATTGAACAAGTTCTATCAGCGTGAGCCAGAAGAAACGCAAGCAGAACAAATTCAATTACGAACATCAGAAGACGATAGGAAGGAGGAATAACATGAAGTTCAGCAAAGTAAAAGCGTTAGCAACTACTGGAGCTACTGCAATTTATTTGGGCTTAATGAACGCCCAGGTTGTTTTTGCGGCGGGCGGTGGCGAAGTTCAAAGCAAACTAACCAGCGCTGGTAAGACGATTCAAGGCATTTTAACCGGATTGGTCGTTTTAGTTGGGATTTGTGTCGCGCTATTTATTATTATCAAACGAATGCCTGACGCAGACGATCCGCGAGAGAAATCAGAAGTTTACCACGCGGTTGGTCGAGTAGCTGGTTTAGTTGCCTTGGCGGCGGCCATTATCTGGATACTACCTTGGGTTTACAGCCTATTCACTTAATTTAAAAAGGAGCCTGCCAAATGAAGAAAGGAAAAGAATTTATCTTCCCAGAGAACGTAGATAAAGATTACGGGATCTGGAAAGACTACACCTTGAAGGATTTTGGCTATGCGGCGCTGGCAGGACTAGTGGGCTTAATTTTTATTGCAATCCCACCCTATGGTCTGATCTTAGTCCTGATAAAAATAGTGATTGTTGTCTTAGCCATGACGATTGTCATGGCTATTTTAACAATTCGGCCAGTTGCGGCGCGGAAGAATATTAAAGTGCGGGATAGCTTTAAGCTGAAACGCCGCTATGCCAATGGTCAGAAGCTGTTCTATTTAAAACCGAAGAAGCGAGGTGAACTAAATGCGTTTGAAAAAGAGCAAAACCGCCAATAAATCAGTAAAGCTCGATTGGGATTACCAACCGCCTAAAATCAATGGTGGCAAAGAGACCATTGATGACATGAGCTTGGTGGTGGGTATGTATGGTAACTACGAAGTTACCAAAACAGGTAATCTCGTTGGCATTTTGGAAGTTAGCGGGATCAACCTTGATTTACTTAATGAAACCGAACAACAGGACGTTTTTGAGGACTATGGCGCCTTTCTCATGAGTACCTTAGGTGAAGGCGTTGATGACACCTTACAGTTCTTAGAGCCGACAATTCCCGTCAATATGACGGCGTATCTAAACGGTCTCAAACGGCGGTATCTCGCTTTACAAAAAGATCACCCCGAGCAACAGTTCAAAATCCAGCTCATAGCCAGTTATTTGGATCACTTTACTAAAGTCCAAGAATCCAAAAACATGACAACTAAGCAACATCTGCTAATCGTTAAGGTGCCAATTAAAGACAAAAGTGTTAAGAGCTTAAACCTAGCGGTCACTCATTTAGACGAAAAGATCGAACAGGTTAAACGAGACATTGAAAATGCGTTAACGGATTTTGATGTGACAGCCAAAGTTTTGACTAGTCAAGAAGTCCAAGAGATTTTAAAGAACTTGATCAATTTCAATGGATAGGAGGCAACAGTATGAGTTTTGGCGATAAGGTCATTGATTTGTTCATGCCAACCAAGAAAGAAAGTCAGCAAAATAGTGAACCAGCGGTTAATAAGCAAAAGCCGGAGGTTGAAGACTTTACCAAGCTGATTGATCGCGATAGCTTGCATTCACTATTCCCGTTTAGCTGGGAACAGTACCCCACTTACGTCCAGTCGGGGGAGAATTTTATTCGGGTGTTAGCGATTGCCGACTATCCTAAGCGGGTGTATGGCAACTGGTTATCAGAATTGAAGCGCAAAAAAGGCGTTATCGATATTGTGCAATATATCGACAGCGCCAGTAACAATTCAATGATTACCTATTACAAGAAGACGATTCAAAATAAGGAAGCGCAGAAGCTGAATACGTTCGACCCGTATAAAAAGAAGATTCTGCAAAACTACATTGATTCGGCCAACATGCAACTAGATAAATACCTTGATAATTCTACCACATTTGTCTATCAACATATGCTGGTTTATCTGCGGGCCAATAGTTTAGCAGAGCTAGACGATTTAACCGAAAACGTCAAGAATACGTTGATTAAGCTACAAATGAAGCCCCTAGTGCCCGTTAAAGCGACGTTCCAAGCTTTTTGGTCAACCATGCCAATTAACGAGAACCTCATGGGGGATTACACGTACAAAGAAAGTAATACCGAAGTTGCCAGCAGCATGTTTCCTTTTGATGACGCTGAAATTCTGGACTTAAAGCCGAGAAGCGATATTGAAGGAGTTAACAAAGATACCAACAGCTTAATTGCCGTAGATATGTTGGATCGCAACAAGACCCTAAATCAAAATCAAGTGATTATCGGGACCTCGGGGGTCGGCAAGACCACCTATATGATTCAGAAAATCCTACGCTACGCCATTCAAGACTATCAAATCTACATTATTGATCCAGAAAACGAATATACCAAGATTGTTGAAGCCCTGGGTGGGGCAGTCTTGCACTTAACTTCTAATGCTAAGTACAAAATTAACCCGCTCCAAATTTTCTCCGAAGAAATCCTCAGCGCTGATGAGGCGGTCACGAACCTTGATTTACTAGTCAAAGATAAAATCCAGCGATTAAAGGGGTTCTTTGAAGTCCTTAAAACCGGGATTACCCAAGTTGAACTGGCAATCCTTGATGATGTTGTTAAACAAGCTTACGTCAACAGTGGCGTTTTGAAATACAGCCGCTTGAAAGAAATTAAAGACGATCAGTGGCCGACCTTATCCAATGTTTATGACGAGTTGGAAAAATTGGCTGATAAGGACGCTGACAAATTTGGTCGGGTTAAAGACTTCTACTATATTTTAGGCAGTTATACCCATGGCTCTAACAGCCTATTTGACGGCCACACCAACGTTAACTTAAAAGGGAAAATCATTTCCTTTGATTTAAAACCGCTACAAAGTGAACAGGAAGTCCAATCAGCGGCCTATCTGAATACTTTTCAGTATCTATGGGACGAAATTACCAAAGACCGTCATACTCGCAAAAAGTTATTTGTTGATGAATTTCACTTTTTGACCTTGCACAAAGCGGCCGCAACCTTTTTCCACCAAGCATACAAGCGGTTTAGAAAGTACAATGCCGGAGCCATTGCCGGAACGCAGCAAATTCAAGATGTGATCGAAGGAACAACTGATACCGGTCAAAATATAGGTGAAGCCATTATTGGTAACTCCTATACGAAAGTCTTTTTCGGTTTAGACGGTAAAGGCGTTGATGATGTGATTACTAAGTTGAGAATGACGTTCTCGGATAAAGAAAAGAAATTATTGGAGCGCCGCCGGCAAGGTGAAGCCCTGATGATCTATGGTAGCCAACGCGCCTTTATGCGTGTCGAGTTGACCGAAGAAGAATTGCGGTTAATTGATCCCGAAGCTTACCAAGAAAAATACAACCGTGAGACAGCCATTCAACCGGATTATCAAAAGCGCGTGATCCTGACGCCAAGTGAAATTGACGCCTTGACCACTACCGAAGAGGAAGGAGGGACTTTAAATGAGTAAATCAAATCAGCTATTAAATATCGAGGTCGGCACGTTCAAGCGACAAGGGAACAAGTTAATTCTCGAACTCAATCACAATCAGTTTCGATATGACCAGTTGAGTGAGCTAAACGAATTAAAGCAAGCTGATGCCAATTTTTTGCAGTTGGTTAACGTGGTTGAGCAAGACCAAAAGGTCGTTTTAACTTATACCTTGCCAGATAAGGTCAGATCATTAAAGGAATTACCACATGAGAATAAGGCAATCCGGGCGGCCATTGCGAAAGAAATCATGGCGCAAAAGGTGGTTGCTGATAGCCAGTATCACGTTGCATTGAACCCAGCTAATCTGTGGTATTACCCCATGCAACATGTTTGGTACGCCTATCGCGCCAATGAACTCATGCCTTATGATGACAAACATAGCAATTTAGCTAAATACAAAGCGCTGATTCTATTTTGTTTGACGGGGACGCCCTATGAACGGCTACTAAGCAATCCTAAAGAAGCCCTAGCTAAACACCCTGATGACTATTTACAACAAGTAGCTAAAGCTACGTCGTTAAATGAGTTAACGGAAGTGGTTAACAGCATTGAGGACTTTGTAAGTTATCACGAATGGCAGGAAGTTGAAACGGCCCAACAGAAAACCAAACAACGTTTATGGTTGAGCGTGGCCGGAGTGGCGATTGTGGCCGTTTTGGCTGTCGGTTTAGTCCATAAAAGTGACGAACGAAAGTATCAAAGCTTAGCTAACCAGAACCAAGCCCAGGTCACACGATTAAAATATAGCGGCCAAATTCAAACTGCTTTAAATGATCATAAGTGGTCAGAAGCGCAAAAAGATATGCAACGGGCCGGCTACCCTGCAACTAAGCAAGTCAATGTCTTTTTAAAGCATGGTCAGTACCAGCAAGCTTTAAAGGTTGACCCAAGTCAGTTGAACAAGGTTGTTAACACGGCTTATGCCAACAAAGATAGTAGCCAAGTGGCTGATTGGCAGTTGCCAACTAAGGCGACGAGCAAGCAAAAAGACCAATTGCAACTCGAAAAAGCGATTGTTAACTACGATACCAATACGCTCAATAACCAATTATCCTTTACGACGAACGCTGATGTTTTATTGAGAATGGGACAAGCCTTCCTAGCCCATAACGATACGCAAGACGCCCAGACCGTCCAAACCAAATTAGCTGGGGTGAACAGCCCTAAAGCCAAGTATCTTAAAGCGCTATTAAGTCTCAATGCCGCTAAGAACGAAGTTAGCGACGCGCAAAAGAAGTTAGATGACGCCAACAAGATTGATGGCAGTAAAGATAAGGATAAAGACAAGAAGGTGGATTCAGCCAAGTCGGACTTAAAGAATGCGCAGAGTGACCAATCAGCAGCGCAAAAACAAGTTGATCAGGCCAAGCGCAAAGTGGGTGATTAAATGCAGATATTGTCGCTTGAATATAAGAAAAAGAAGTGGAAGTTGATTGCTTATATTGTGGGCGGTGCCATTCTGCTAATCGTCTTGCTGATTGCCGCGATTACTGGTCAGCTACAAGAAAACAGTTGTGATAACTCAACCACCACAGAGACGCAATTGGATAGTAAGAGCATGACAGAAAATGCCAAAAATATCTATGCGCACTGGAAACAGAAGTATGGCGCCACCCCGCAAGCGGCCGCCGGTATCTTGGGGGTCTTACAACTGGAAAGTCGCCTTGATCCCAATTCGGTTAATTCAAGTTCCGGTGCCACGGGCTTAGCCCAGTGGTTAGGCGGTCGAAAGGATAAGCTGGAAGACTTAGCCCACAAAGAAAACAAACCAGCGACTAATCTCGGGGTGCAGTTGGATTATCTCGACCAAGAATTGAACAGTAGTTACTATGCGTCAAACAAGCAGATTTTTAAGTATACGGACGTGCATAAAGCGACCAAATCTTGGTTAATGGATTACGAGGGTATGAGTAAGAACCCGGAACAATGGTATTTAAGCCAAAGATACGGTTATGCCGATCATTGGTATTCCGTGTTGGGTACAAGTGATCCCGTGGCCGGTAATACCTTAGACAATGCGAGTTCAGGCGATCTGACCGAGCTAGGTTGTGATAGTGACCCGAGCTATTCCGGCGGTAGTATCGTCAAAAATGCGGAAAGTATGAAAGGTGACTTCTACTATGTGCAAACCCACCCCAGCCCCGATTTAGGTAGCGATTTAAAGAACCCTAACAAAACCGGTGGGACGGATTGTTCGGGCTTTGTCTGGTTAGCGCTTAATAAAGCTGGTTACAAGGTACCGGCCAACATGGGCTGGTTTACCGGTACGATGGCAAGTGACGCCAAAGGCAGTCATCAATATCTGAAACAGATCAGTGAAAATGACGCCAAAGCCGGCGATATTGTGATTGTTAATCAAGGTGCCGGGGCCGGGAACAATGGGCACACCGCAATCTTGTTAGACAAGTGGCAAGGGAAAGCCACCAAAATCATTGAGCAAGGTGGTGTCGGCGACAAGGTTAACGAAAGCACATTTGGCACCGCGTTTTATAGCTTATTGAACGGTAGCGATGTGACGTTAGCCCGGCCAATCAAGAAGTAAGGAGGACGAGCAAATGAAACGCAGCATGGTTTTAAGTATTGCGATTGGTAGTTTGATCTTAATCATGTCATTAGGGGCGAATGCCTATCAACATAGCCAAATTAAGCAGGCACAACAACAGATTAGTCGCTTACAACAACAGAAGCGCCAAGTTAGCCGGCAATTGACTAAAGTTAATCAACAAAAGCAGTTATTGAGCACCCAAATTGACAGTTATAAGACCTACCAAAATAATAAAGACAAAAGTCAGGCTGAATTGAGCTTTAATACGGTGGTCACCAAGTTCTTTGACGTCATGAATAACTTCAAGCCCAAGACCTACGGTCAGCGTAAAGATGGCGTTAAAGACTTGATTTCCGACAAATTGTACCAGCAATACTTTTCAAATAAAGGCACGTATGGTGATAGCAATAGTGTTTCAGCCAAATTAGATCAGCTGAACCTGTATACACAAAGTAAGCAGGGGCAAAACATGAAGGGCTTGGCCGTCGTCAGTTATGAAAGTAAGAGTGGCGACAACGACTGGCAAAAGGCGACGGTACTTTATCAAGTGACTTTCGATACCACCACGAATCGAATCACCGCAGTCCAAAACTTAGGCAGTAGCTTCAAAGCCAGTGACCTTAATTAAGCGGGTTGGTAAAGCCCTAGCGGTAATCGTGGTGGTTTTAGCCGTTAGCGGGTTTACTGGTCATCAATACGTCAATCACGTGGAAAAACAGCGGCCAGTTGTGACGCTGGCTAAGCACCCTGAAAAAGTGTTGTTCTTCTATCGTGATGATTGCCCGGATTGCCAAGCTATTTTTCACCGAATCTATTGGCACAACGTCATCAGTCACAACATCATTTTGATTAACATGAATCAGCCAAAGAATCGGCATTACATTCAGCAATATCAATTAACGTCAGTCCCAACCTTGATTCATGGCAAGCAACGGTATGCCGGTACCAAGCAGTCACAAATTAAACGAATCGTAGGTGATTAGCAATGAAAGATAGAAGCATAGCTGTGATTAAAGCCAGTTGGCCGTACCTACTAACGCTAATCATTGGCTTGTATTTAGCGGAGATTTTAGCTGGCTCTGTCATGGCCTTGTCCCGCTATAAGTTGGCATTTGCAGATCATATGCCAACCGTATTAAAACAATTAGCTTTACACCCTTGGCACTATTACAACTTGTATTTGGGCCAAAAGAACCCAGTACTAATTATTGTCAGTGTCGCCGTGGTCCTATACACCATCTATTTTGCTTTGAAGCGCAATAGCAAGCACAAAGCGTGGGAAACCGCAGACACTGAAACCCACGGGAGCGCGACTTGGGGTAATCTAAAAGAATTGAGTGACCATTACTTTAGTATCAATGCCAAAGACCTCACCACAGCATTTAACAAGAGTACCAAGTCAGAAATTCTCAAATCATTAGTGGATCGAGAAAAGTCAGCGAAGGGGGCAGATTAACATGAATGGCACCATTTTAGGGATCGTGGATAAACGGATTGTTTACCAGAATAACAGCACTAAACCAAACCGGAATATCTTTGTGGTTGGGGGCCCAGGATCGTATAAGACCCAGTCAGTCGTCATTACCAACTTGTTTAATGAAACGGAGAACAGCATTGTCGTAACTGATCCGAAAGGTGAATTATACGAAAAAACGGCCGGTATTAAGTTAGCCCAGGGTTATCAAGTGCATGTCGTCAACTTTGCCAACATGGCGCACAGTGATCGCTACAATCCCTTTGATTATATTCAACGGGATATTCAAGCTGAAACCGTCGCCACGAAGATCGTTCAGAGTGAAAATGCCGAAGGCAAAAAAGACGTATGGTTCAGTACCCAGCGGCAACTTTTGAAGGCACTAATCCTGTTTGTTATGAACCACCGCGCGCCCGACCAAAGGAACTTGGCCGGTGTAACGCAAGTCTTACAAGAAAACGATGTGGAGGCCGAGGAAAAGGGCGCAGATAGTCCGTTAGACACCCTGTTTCTTGATCTAACCATGACTGATCCAGCGAGACGCGCTTATGAGTTAGGGTTCAAAAAGGCCAAAGGCGAAATGAAGGCCAGTATTATTGAAAGCTTGTTGGCGACCATTTCGAAGTTCGTCGATCAAGAAGTGGCCGACTTTACCAGCTTTTCGGATTTTGATTTAAAAGAGATTGGCAACGACAAAGTGGTGCTATACGTGATTATCCCCGTCATGGATAACACTTATGAAAGCTTCATCAATCTGTTTTTCTCACAATTATTTGATGAATTATATAAATTAGCGGCCGATCATCACGCTAAATTGCCCCACCAAGTCGATTTTATCCTTGATGAATTTGTCAATTTAGGGAAGTTTCCCAAGTATGAGGAGTTCTTAGCGACGTGTCGGGGATATGGCATTGGTGTGACGACCATTTGTCAGACCTTAACCCAACTACAAGCCTTGTATGGCAAGGATAAGGCCGAGAGTATCTTAGGTAACCATGCCGTTAAAATTTGCTTAAATGCCGCTAATGATGTGACCGCTAAATACTTTAGTGATCTGTTAGGAAAATCAACCGTAAAAGTGGAAACCGGTAGTGAGAGTACCAGTCATAGCAAGGAAGAAAGCCACAGCAAGAGCGATAGTTACAGCTATACGAGCCGTTCGCTCATGACGCCCGATGAAATTATGCGTATGCCCGAAGATCAGAGCTTATTAATCTTTAGTAATGCCCGACCAGTCAAAGCGACAAAAGCGTTCCAGTTTAAACTATTTCCGGGGGCTGATCATTTGGTTAACTTGTCACAGAACGATTATCAAGGCCAACCAGAAGCCAGCCAGGAAACCAACTTTAAGAATAAAGTAGAAAAATGGAAAGCAAAATTAAAGGAGACTGCTCAAAAAGAAGTCGCAAACAAGATGTCTCAGAAAGAGGAGGAGCAACAACAGGACAACCTAGACAGCGATTTAGAGAGAGTTTCAAATAAAGATAGTCAAACAGAGGCGCCAGAAGAAGACGACAACAACTTATTTGGATAATGGAGGGCATATTAATGAAAAAATATCGCAAATATATAATCGCCGTGATGACAGTGTTACTGATTGCTGTTGGTCTAACCGCTTGTGGGAAGTCTACAGCACAGGATTTGCAAAGTCACCAGTGGACGTTTGCTTCTAGCAAAGATAATGGTATGGCCGCTACTGCAAAGTTTTCAAAAAGCAACTTAACACTTACCCAAGCGGGCTTTAGTGAAGTTTATACTTACAAGTTAATTGAAAGCAAAGGCGATGAACAAATTAAGTTCATTGGTAAAAATAGTGTTTCAGGTAGCACAGAAACACGTCTGTTTAAGATTAAAAAGCAGTCAGACAAATATAAACTAACACCAATTAACACACTAGCTAAAAGTGATACTGGTACAGTCTCACTTATTCCCAAATAGACAAAGGAGGGATTTAAAATGACAAATATCATTCAATCAGCTATCTCGCACTTTTTTGAATGGCTACTGTCTGGTTTGTTAGATGGTTTATTCAACATCTGTAAATCAATCATTGACCAAGCCAATCAAAGCTTGCCAATTGTTAAAACGTGGTATGCCATCTTCCTGACCTTTGCGACATCGTTAGTCGTTGTGGTTGTCCTTGGGCGTATTGTGATGACAATTCTAAAAGAGGCAGACGAAAGTACCGACGTCACTTGGGCTAATATCATCATGGACGGGATTAAATCAGCGGCCGTGATTCCAGTTTTCGTGTTCTTACAAGGCTTTATTCAAGGTTCAATTACCTTGCCCCTGCTAAAGTATATGTTTAGTTCTGATCAGAAATTCACTGCTAAATCAATTAGCGGCATGAATAAAGTCCCTGGGCTAAAAGATGTTGGCATTTCGTTACCCTTACAGATTTTGTTTCTGCTAATCTTCACTGTCGTAACCGTCGTGTTCTTTATCAAGATGTGTGTGTTTGTGGCTGATATGGCTTGGTACAACCTGACGATTCCTTTAGCTGCAATGAGCATGGCGACTGAAAGCTTTGATTATAGTGCCACGTGGTGGAAGAAGTACATTTATTACAATGCTTCCATTATTAGCCAGGTGCTTTGTATGTCATTATCAGTATGGTGCTTCACTAATATGGCTAAATACGGATTTATTGCCTTTATTGCTTCAATCGGATTCGGCTTTCTGGTTGTTAAAACACCTGACGCCGTTAAAGACTTCTGGGCTTCAACCGGTGTGACTAAAAGTGCTGGTATGGGCGCCATGAGAATGTTTCAAAATTATTTTCGTAACCGTTAAGGGAGGTTAGCGTCATGAAAAAAATCTGGCACTGGTTACTTGAAAAAGCCAAAAACGATATGCGAACCGACCCTTTTGCAACACCTTCACGGCGGACTAAGTTGTCTTACTATTTTGATAACTTAGTTAGCATGGTCTTCTATATAATGGGAATTTACCTCATGTTAATGGATTTATACCAAGAGCTTTTCACGGCGAACCATACCGATTTTTTAGGAACTGCGCTAATGGCCTTAGTTTTACTGCTGGGTGGCTTATTATTCCGTTGGTCAGCCTATGCAGATCTCAAAGCCATCAACCGGTATCAACATTATTTGAAGCAACAATCGATAGAGCAACAACAAGAATTGCGCCGTGAAACTTGGTTGAAAGCGGCTAAACAAGGCAAAACAGAATTAGATCAAAAATTGAATCATAAGGAGTGAACGAACATGACCACTGTTATCTTAGCTGAAAAACCCAGTCAAGCCCGTTCATACGTCCAAGCCTTTCAAAAGAGCACAAAAAAACAGGGTTACTATACGGTTAGTGACCCTGTTTTGCCCGAGAATACGCTTGTCACGTATGGTCTCGGACACTTAGTTGAACTAGCCACACCGGATAAATATGATCAGAAATACCAGCAATGGGCCTTATCTAATTTACCGATTTTTCCAGATAAATACAAGTTTGTGGTGTCAGCTAGTAAAAAAGATCAATTCAAGGTCGTCAAAGACCTGTTAACGAAGGCCGATACCATTATTGTTGCCACCGATAGTGGTCGGGAAGGCTCCAATATTGCTTGGTCAATCATGAGCCAAGCCCAGATTGACGTTAAAAAGAAGACCATTAAACGGCTATGGTTGAATAGCTTGGAAAAAGACGCCATTATTACTGGATTCAAAAATCTTGGTGATTGGCACAAAGACTATTTGGCTTATAAAGAAGCTCAAACCCGGCAAATTAGTGATTGGTTGATCGGTATGAATGGTAGTCCCTTATATACTTTATTGTTGAGGAAAAATGGGGTGCGTGGGGTGTACTCAATTGGTCGCGTGCAGACGCCAACCTTGTATATGGTCTATCAAAGAGACCAGGCAATCAAAAACTTTAAGCCGGAACCCTATTTTGAACTAAATGCGGAAATTTTAGCTAATCAGCAAAAATTCGTCGCAAAATTAGACCCCTATCAGCGGTTTAAAGATGAAACAGGGCTAATGAGACATTCATGCAAGCTAAACACGTTCAGAAAGGCTCACAGGGCGGTTTAATCAAGGACGTGCAAAAGCAGGCTAAAAAGAGTACCAGTCCCCAACTATTTTCGCTATCCAGTCTGCAAAGTGCGATGAATAAACGGTATCATGCCAGTGCCAGCCAAACCTTAGCGGCCATTCAAAGTTTATATGAAGCCAAGTTGTTGAGTTATCCCCGAACTGATTGTGCTTATATCACTGATGAAGAATTTGATTATTTAGTGGCTAATCTGACGAAGTATCTGGGTTTGGTATCTAAGCAAGTCGCTTTAACCAATACCACCCCAAATAAACGTTACGTCAATGGGAAAAAGGTTGAAGAACATTACGCCATTATCATGACTAAAGTTGTACCGACGAAGGATCAATTAGCGTCCTTACCTAAATTACAGCAACAGGTCTATGATTTGGTTTTAAGAACGACGTTAGCGATGTTTGCTGATCCGTACGAGTACGAAGAAACCACCATTATCACCCAGGTTGGCGACGCCAATTTTAAAGCAACCGGTAAGGTGCCAACTAAGCAAGGTTGGCAAGCTTTATTTGATGATCACAAAGCCGACGAGCAAGAGGCAACCACCCTACCGCTCGTTCACCAAGGCGACCAAGTTCAAGCAAATCTGCAAACGCCGCAAAAAGAAACGACCCCACCCGTGCCATTTACCGAAGGTACCCTGATTACGGCAATGAAGACCGCCGGCAAAACGCTTGATGATGAAGAAGCCCAGGCGATTCTCAAAGATGTGCAAGGCATTGGGACAAGTGCGACCCGGGCCAATGTGCTGGAAGTGTTAAAAAAACGCGGCTATTTGGTTACTGAAAAGAACAAGCTCCACGTCAGTGAAGCGGGAATTACTTTATGTAAAGCGGTCGAACTCGAACCCTTGTTAACTAGCCCAGAGATGACAGCAAAATGGGAGCAAGCATTACAACAAATCAGTACCGAAGAACGCACCGCAGATAACTTTTTGAGCCAAATTAAGAAGTTCGTGGCAAAGTTGATTGCTGAGGTCCCCGCGCAATTGACTGGCAGTGCAGCCATTAAGCAACAAATCAATCACCAACAGCAAGCGCAAAAAGCCGCCGAAGTTTTCTTAGAAACACCGCAAGCGACCGTTTTAAATAAACAGAAGTTTTACATTGTGAAGCCCAAGCAAGGTGAAGACTTTACCCTGCCCAAGAAATGGAGCAGTAAAACCCTCGGTAAAACTGCGATCAAAGCCTTAATCACTAAGGGGGAAACCAGCAAACTAAAGGGGTTCAAGAGCAAAAAAGGAAAGTCGTTTGACGCCAAGTTAAAGCTTGACGGCCATAAATTAAGTTTTGATTTTGATTAGAACCTGCCTACCGCCCTGCACTACGTTCCGGTTGGTGAACCCGTCATTTAGGTTCACTTTTACAACCCTAAAAGTAAACCTAAACAACGGGTGAGATTAGCAACGCAAAGGAGATCATAAATATGGATAACGAATTAACAGTCATTGGGAGTGAATTACCGGTTTTGCAGACTAAAGGAACCTATAAGTATTTAAAAGAAATTACTGGAAATGGGTCTTATTATCAAGTGGCCTGGCAAAAATTAGCCGATGGCTACGTTGCCCTTTATGGCACGACCCCGGTTCAAATCAACGTAGCCCCTATATTGAATGATATTTTTGAAGATGAGGAGGAGTAGACAATGCCGAGTAAAGCAGATGTTAAAGCCTGGAAAGCACAATTAGTCGCCCAGGCTGAACAACAAATCCTAAAATTAACCGATAGTGACCGATTTAAACAGTACCTCAATACCTTGGCTAAATTCCATCATTATAGCGCTAGAAACATTGATTTAATTTATGCGCAAAATCCTCAAGCTACTCAAGTCGCCGGTTTTAAGCAATGGCAGACGGCTTTTAACCGCACCGTCAACCGGGGCGCAAAAGCGATTCGGATTGCGGCCCCGATTATTAAGAAGTTAACACCAGCCGAGCAAAAGCGACTTGATACCACCGATGAACGCGCCATTGTCGGTTACCGTTATCTACCCGTCTTTGACGTGTCACAAACTAGCGGTGAACCAGTGTTAAGTTCTAAGGATTTTGTCAAAGAAAATTTAGCCGATCATCAGAATGTAACGAGCTTGTATAACGCGTTCAAAGATTATTTAAACCAGCAAACCGACCTTAAAGTCAGTGAAGTGCCTTTAGCGACGCTAAATGGGGCTAAGGGGTATTTTCAACCCAGCACTAATGAAATCGTCATTGGTGGCGATGAGCCCGACAACGCTTTGAAACTAAAGACGTTATATCACGAATATGCGCATAGCCAGCTACACGGCTTAAAATCAGCCTTTAAAGATCGGCCACGAGCTTATCAGGAAACCCAAGCCGAAGCGGTTGCATATGTCGCCATGCAAAATATTGGCGTTGATACCAGTAACTACTCACTCGGTTACGTGGCCACCTGGGCCAAAGATAAAGCCGTGATCCATAGTGCTTTAAGTGAGATCCAGCAAGTGAGCAACAAAGTAATTGAGCTTAGCGATGGCTTAACCAAACAATTAGGCTTACAAGAAACACAAAAAGAACCCAAGCATGATTTAAAAAAGCTATCAGCCCAGGATCTTAATCAGTCCTATCAAGGCTTGCAACAACAAGTTCAGCAAGCAAGGAACCCACAACAAAAATCAGAACTAAAAAATAAACTAAATGATATACACCATGAAATCAGTGAGCGAACACAGAAGCAACTGAAATCCTTTGCTGAACAGCATCCAGAAATCAAACAACCAGATTCTGAATTGGATCAAAGTCTGAAACACTGAATTTAGTTTTCAAAAAAAGGGAAATCTGCCTAATGTTTCGGTAGATTTCCCTTTTTTTGATTGATTAATTTTGTTTTTCTTAAAGTAATACTAATAAGAAAGTGTAAGCATGCATTTTGCCAGTAAAGTTACTGTCAATACAACAAAAGAACAAAATTAGATAACATCAATTTACTTGATTAAGTGAATTGATAATGGAAAGAGCAATATCTTTCCCAAAATTAACAGCTACTGCATTTCCAATTTGCGAGTAAATTGACCCAATTCCCCCAGAAAAATGCCAACTATCGGGAAAGCTTTGAATACGAGCATATTCTCGAGTTGTGAATGGTCTGGTTTCTACTGGATGACATCTTTCAGTTTGTTTTTGGCTCGGAGAAGTAGTGAGTGTCAATGATGGCTCTTCCCAGCTCAATCTACGTGCCATGCCTGTACGACCTCCGCCAGAATAATAACTTTTTCCCATATATTCCCTTGCTACATTCTCCGGCAAGTCTCTCCAGTATCCTCCAGCAGGCACTTGAGCTAAAACTTTTTTCTTAGCATCTGAGTATCTTTGTCCAGGTGAATTAGGTACATTTTTTAAGACATCACGCAAAACAGGTTTATAATCATGTTTTTCAGGAAATTGATAAGTGATATTAAGGTCATTTCTAATGCCAATTAAAATCATACGTTCACGTTTTTCAGCAACACCAAAATCCCATGCGTTTAATACTTTGTAAGTAGTCTTATAGCCCATATTCTCGAAAACTTTAATCATAGTTTTTAAAGTACGTCCATGATCATGTGTTGTAAGCCCCTTAACATTTTCAACCAAAAACATCTTGGGCTTAACTTGCTCTAAAATTTTAGCATAATGATAAAATAGAGTTCCTCTTGTGTCGTCTAAGCCCATTTTTTTCCCTGCATAAGAAAAAGATTGGCATGGATAGCCACCACTTAATAAATCAATTTCGCAACTCTTGGGTATATATTTATAAATGCCTGCAGGATCAGCCGTAATCTTGGTAATATCTTCATTGATAACATTCCACTTAGGACGGTTTAGCTTTAATGTGTCTGCAGCGTGTTTGTCAATTTCCACCAAACCAACATCATTAAAACCTGCCTGTTCTAGTGCAAGGGCTAGCCCACCAGCACCAGCAAATAATTCCAAAGCATTGAACTTCCTTTTTGCAATTACGTTTGACACGTCAATCGGAACCTCTGGGAACATTTCATTTCTTATATCCTTTTTGGGGGATAATATCGATAGTTGCTCGTTTACTGGTACAATAGACTTAAGCACATCATACCCTAATACGTCAGCAAGGTTCGAAACGTTACTTTTAATCGGAGAAAACGAGCTGGATAGCATGACCGACAATTGATTTTTGGTTATACCCATTGATTGAGCCAACTCTTTTTGTGTTTTTATTCCCTTTTTTTTCATTAGGGTGTGAATTTCTTTCTTGTCTAAAACCGCCTTCATAAGCGTACCCCCATATAATGTTATGAATATATATTAACTTTAATTAGGGTAGCTGTCAATACTTTCTTTTAAAAGGAGCTTTATAATATGGTTAACATAACTGAACAAGAAGTTCTGGATAATGCTTACGATTTCTTCTTTAATTTGTTTTCTAAAAGAGCACAAAACTATTCAAATAAAAAATACAAATCATTTAAGGTTAATCCTTTCACGATTCAAGCAACAGCAAACGCATTTGGATACCCTATTACGGTTCAAAATTTAGCAAAGGCTGTTGTTTATCCTTTTGCATTAGGAACCTCAATAGCAACTAGCTTTGGGACTAACTTCCAAGCCTTTATGGTTTCAACAACTGGCGGAGTAGCCAGGGCATCTGTAGTAAAGGGAATGGACATTGAGTACGATGATGCTCTTGATAATAGGCATAAATATTGTCAAATTAAATCTGGACCAACTACTATCAATAAAGATGACATTAAAACAATTGAAGATCATTTCAAAGGTTTAACAAACTTAGCAAGAACCAATCATTTACCCCTAGATGCCTCCGACAAAGTAGTCGGCGTTCTATATGGTACACATAATGATTTAAGTACAATGTATAGAACTATCGAACATGATGGAATTAATGTTTTTGCCGGAGAAGAACTTTTCTATCATATAACAGGTATCCACGGTTTGTATAAAGGCCTTATCGAAAGTGCACAACACGCTGCTGAAAATTCCGAAATGCAAGAAAGTATTGAAAAGCTGATAAAGGAAGTGGAAAGTGGAATAAGTAGCAATAAAGAATTTTATGGTTTGAAGTAGCGCTTAATTAAAAGTGTGTTGATCATACACAATAATTTTTTGTCGAAAAAAGTAGCTTAAAATATAAAAAACTTTTAGTGTGATGTGAGCAATTCGTTTATTATCTTTATATTGGAGGAATAAAATGTATATCAGTCGTATTAAGATTAAAAACTTTAAATCATTTAAGGGTATTAACGAGATAAACTTTTCTTCTGGTGTGAATTATCTTGTTGGCAATAACAATGCCGGAAAAACAACAGTATTTCAAGCAATTGATTTTTTAGTTAATGGAGGTAAAAAGGAAGACTATATTAATCTAGATTGCTCTGATCAGGATGTTTCAGTGACGGCATTTATGTCACAGGTTGATGAATTACAGGGATCTTTGAAGAAATACAACAGCTATCGAGATGCACAAAAACAGAATCAGATGATATTTCAGCGTTCTTCGAAGGAAGAGACAATCTCACAGGGCAAGAAAAATGTAAAGATGAACATTAAAACGATGAGAATTTGGAATCCTTCTCCTGAAGATGGAGAACCAAAGTTTGAAAATCCATCGGGCGTTTCAAGCACTGTTAAAGCACTGTTTAGTCCACAGTTTGTATATGCTGATTCACATAATGAGGATTTTCGAGACTTTGGATCCACAAAAATTACAGGGAAATTAATAGCATCTTTGGCTTCGGATTTTTATGAGGATTCCTTGTATAAGGATTTTTTAACTGCACATAAGAAAGCATTTGGTAAAGATGGTGTTAAGAAATATTTGACTAGCGCTGAAGATGATCTTTCCCAGTTGCTCGACAATCAGTTTGGAGAATCTAAGGTTCAGTTTACTTTTGATCCTCCTGAAGCTCCTGATATGTTAAAGAAGGGAAACATAAAGATTCTAGAGAATGGATTATTGACAGACGCATCCGAAAAAGGTAACGGCATGCAGAGAGCTTTGGCTCTGGCAATTATTCAGGTGGTCGCGGAACGAACTGGTAAAAATGGAACCGACGATACGATTCGTGGAATGCAGTTTTTTGTGGATGAACCTGAAATCTACTTGCATCCTCTCGCTCAGGACAGGCTCATGGAGTCTGTGGCAAATCTGACCCCAGAGAACCAGGTGTTTATTACCACCCACTCACCTTATATTCTCCGTCATTTCAGGAAGACAACAGACAGTGTGAATATTCTTTCTGTTCAAGGGGGCAAGCGTGTTCGTCCTATGGAAAAATTGAATTTTAAATCACCTACGATCGCTGAAGTCACGTACAAGGCTTTTGGTGTACCAACTGTAGAACTACACTCACAACTATTCAGTTTTCTCTATATGGATTGGGTAGAACACCATGATGGAAGTGGAAAACTCAAGAACTTCAACGATTATTTAATTAGTAGTTGTAAGCTGTCTGCTGATTATCCTGACTATTGTGCACGATATAACGGTGGAAATTTTCAAGATCCTGTTTCCGTTACAACCCCATATGCAGTTAGAAATATAATTGATCATCCAGAAGTATGTGAAGGAAATAAGAATGTTTACAATGAAAACATTCTAAAAAGGGGCATTAATGATTTGATTACTGCAATCTCCTACATACAATCTAATCCAAGGAATAAGATATAATAGGTGCTCCAATACTATAGCTCTTACATTTTATTTTGACCCACAAATAAACCAAGTGTTGAAAACTCTGTATTTAAGGAAGCTGTTTTATTTTAACCAGTATCGGCCAATAGGGTATACCCTAGTGGCCTTTCTTGATCCATTATCAATGGCTTTCTAAATTAGGGCCTAGTACTTTTGGAATGGAAATACTTTCCAACACCAAAAATTCTAGACCCGATAAAATTAGTGATTTCCTGATAATTGAATGGGATATTGGTGGTGTTAATATGAGGAATCATGGTCAATATCTGATTATGATCAATAAGGATCATACCAACGTAGAAGTTGTTTAAATCAATAACGGCCAAAGAATTAGGAACATGCAGTTTAAGCGCTTCTTGGGCTAAAGCTTTCATATTATAGGCATTATTATCAGATATTAAAGTAATATCACTGCCTTCACAAAGGTAGAAATCTGCTGAAGCAACATTACCAAGTAGCTGAAAAGTTGACTGATTCATGATATCTCCTGACTATTTACAAAAAGTGCTTTACTCTGTAGAATTAGGCATATCACTTTATTTTACATCAGTATATAATTAAAAGTTTGGTAGCTCAATGTAATTGAGCGGAAAAGGAATTTCTAATGGAAGAAAAGAAGTTACATTATAAAATGTATAAGGATGGCAAAAAATTCGTTTTTGCCGCAATTGCTACACTGTCTTTTTTTGTCTCCGGTGGGGTATCAACGGAAGCAGTTCATGCTGATACCACCTCAGGGAACTTAACTGCCGCCACTGTAAACAGCACTAGTGATACGAAGAGCGCTGTTTCATCAGCAGCTACCAGTACCTCAAGTAGTGCAGTAAGGGCTGAAACGACCAATGCAAGTAGTAGCAGTGCAACGAAGGCCGATTCAACCAGTGCAAGTAGCAGCAGTGCAGTAAAGATTGAAACGACCAATGCAAGTAGTAGCAGTGCAACGAAGGCCGATTCAACCAGTGCAAGTAGCAGCAGTGCAGTAAAGACTGAAACGACCAGTGCAAGTGAGTTATCAACCCAGAAAGATGACGTGAACAGCAATACTCAACAAAACATGGCCATTAAAACCCTATCAAACTTAACAGATACTGATAAAAATGGAATACAAACGAACTGGTCAAGTGAGTTATCAGCCCAGAAAGATGACGTGAACAGCAATACTCAACAAAACATGGCCATTAAAACCCTATCAAACTTAACAGATACTGATAAAAATGGAATACAAACGAACTGGTCGCGTGATAAGTCAGCTGATACAGGCAACTCTGATAGTAATCCTGTAAGTAATGAAGCTGGCCAATATTGGCCTAATACCAAAGGATATTCACTTAAAGATTATTCAAAAACTGCAACAACAGATTTTACTAAAGATCAAAATTTTAATTTGGGATATAATCCAACACCGGTTTTACAAAATAGCTCTGATTTATCATTGTATATTAGGGGGCAAAGAGTCGATCTTAGTAAATTGGCAGATGATGATTCCTTAAATGGCAGTGCTCAGTACCCAGGTCATAATTCAAAAGGACATTCACGCTTGATTAGTACCAGTGATCTAGGTGAAAATACTTACTTTTGGGCTAAAAATGTTTTTAAAATTTATAATGGAATAACTCATAAATATGACCGTTACGATTTGAAATGGACTTTGGAATCCGTTAATTACGGCGATGCTAATACACAGATTGCTTTGGGAATCAAGGGCAGTCAAGATAGTGGCGGAACCCAATTGTTAAACATTGGTTCTGGCTGGCAGCTAGCCCATTTAGGCAATTTCTTTAATACTCATTTGCAGTTCTTTAAAGAAGAAAACGAAAGTGCTTCTAACGAAGATCCAGCATTGGCAATTGCCAAGGCTGACGTAACTGCTACAGCAGTTTCAATTCATATGGGTTTTTCTGATATCGATAGCAATGAAGCTGTTCAGTTAACAAGTGGTGTTATTAAAAAAGTTTATGTTGATGATGCTACTCAACTAGCTTATCAAGACCAGAATGGCTATTTATCGGTTACTCGCAAGTATAATGATCCAAGTGATGTAAGTGGAAAAAATGAAAGTAAAGTTACTTTCTTGATGGAAATGGATGTTCCAGTTGAAGGATTTGATTTGTCAGTTGCAACTATTGGTAATCAAAAAGATAGTAGTAACAATTATATCCACGGCCAAGGAAGCAAGGTTGCACCATCATTATTGTCAACTATGAAATATATAGAACCACTGGTTATTGTTTATAATAAATTAGACGGTAACGGTAACACTACTACTGAAAGTTTACAATCTCCCAAGATGGTTGAAGGTTTAATAGGTGATAAATATACGGTCGATTCCACTGGAAATAAAGTCGATACTTCTGCTCCTTCAACAATTATTGACAGTGATGGGAATATTTGGAAATTAGTTAAAGAAAAGACGCAGGGTAATCCAAATGGCAGCTATGTTGATGGAACAAATGAAATTGACTATTATTATCAGATTTCTAAAGGAACGATTACAACTCATTATATTGATGAAAACGGACATAAGATTAAAGAAGACACAAATTCAACGGGTAATGTGGGAAATAATTATACAACAACTGGTGAACCAACAATAACAGGTTCCAATGGTCAAACTTATTATCTTGATACGAAAAAAACGCCAGCTAATGCCGCCGGAAAGTATACTGATGGTAACACAGATGTTACGTATACTTATTATGAAAAAGGAACGGTAGTTACTAAGTATACTGATGAAAAGGGTAATCCGTTACAGAATCCAACTTTTACAACTGATAAAGAAGGTAATTCATTTACGACTACGGCCCTTAAGTCAATTGTTAAAGATGGCGTAACCTATGTTTTAACTGCTCAACCAACTAATGCAACTGGTGAATATACCAATGGTGAAACGGACGTTACTTACGTCTACGCACCCTTAACGGAGACGTTAGTGATAGTGAATGAGACAATTAACTACATTGATCAGAGTGGTAACTCATTGCCAAATATAGACAGTCATCAAGCAACACCAATAACTTTTATTACAGTGACCAATCCAGTTACGAAAGAAACGACCACTTACTATAAAAATGGAACGCAAAAACAACCTACTCTGGATTTAGATGGTCAACCAGATAGTACTTGGACTGAAAGTAATGAGGCCAATTTTCAAGCTGTTACCAATCCAACAGTTCCAGGATATCATGTTATCAAAACGACTGATCCAACTAATGATTTAACACAAACGACGTCCAAAACCGTTGATATAACTAATGGAAATTTGAACTATACTGTGACTTATACCAAGAACGCTCCAACGATTACGACAGAGAAGAAGACAGTTAATGAGACCATTCATTATGTCTACAAAGATGGTTCAAAGGCAGTCGATGACCATGTTGCTAAGCCAGTAGAGTTCACACGTCAAGTCTCAACTGACGCAGTAACTGGGGAAAAGACGTATGGTGCTTGGTCAGCAGATCAAAGCTTTGCCGCAGTCACAAGTCCTGAATTAAAGGGTTATACAGCTGACAAGGCGCAAATTGACAAGCAAACAGTTACTGGGGACTCAAAGGACTTAGAATTCACGGTTACCTATACCAAGAACGCTCCAACGATTACGACAGAGAAGAAGACAGTTAATGAGACCATTCATTATGTCTACAAAGATGGCACAACTGCTCATGATGCTTATGTGGCTACTCCCGTTGAATTTACACGTCAAGTCTCAACTGATGCGGTTACCGGAGAAAAAACCTATGGATCTTGGTCGGCCGATCAAAGCTTTGCGGCCGTAACTAGTCCAGCTATTAAGGGTTACACGCCAGATCAAGCTCAAATTGATACGATTACAGGTATTACCGCAGATAGTGCCGATATTGAAAAGACAGTGACCTACGTAGCTAACAAAGAAGCTGCTAAGGTTATCTATATTGATGATAAGACTGGTAAAACCTTAAGCCCTAAGGACTTGACTGGCGACTATGGTTCAACTGATCCTTATCGGACAGGTGACACCATTGCCGATTATGAAAAACAAGGGTATCAATTAGTCTCAGACAATTATCCAACTAATGGTGTGGTTTATAACCAAGATGGTACCGTTCAAAGTTTCGAGGTTCATTTGACACATGGCACAACGCAAACAAGTGAAAGTCAAACTGTCAATGAGACCATCCATTATGTTTATAAGAACGGTGACAAAGCAGCTGATGATTATCAAGCAACGCCACTGAACTTTACGCGTACTGTAACGACCGACAAGGTCACTGGTGAAAAGACCTATGGGTCTTGGTCGGCCGATCAAAGCTTTGCGGCCGTAACTAGTCCAGCTATTAAGGGTTACACGCCAGATCAAGCTCAAATTGATACGATTACAGGTATTACCGCAGATAGTGCCGATATTGAAAAGACAGTGACCTACGTAGCTAACAAAGAAGCTGCTAAGGTTATCTATATTGATGATAAGACTGGTAAAACCTTAAGCCCTAAGGACTTGACTGGCGACTATGGTTCAACTGATCCTTATCGGACAGGTGACACCATTGCCGATTATGAAAAACAAGGGTATCAATTAGTCTCAGACAATTATCCAACTAATGGTGTGGTTTATAACCAAGATGGTACCGTTCAAAGTTTCGAGGTTCATTT
>NZ_BAAHWX010000014.1:0-35600 GCF_054784995.1 Paucilactobacillus salsurae
CCTTGACAAGGTATAAACATTCGGATATACTTTGTCTTGTAAGTGAAGGAGGTACTATTATGTTGAAGGAAAAGAAAAATACGAATCCCCAGACAGCCAAATTATCTAAATGGGGCAATTCGCAAGCAGTTAGAATCCCAAAAGATATTTTAAGGCAGCTTGATATTGATGAAAATGGAACTGTAAGTATGGTAATTGATGATGATAAGTTAGTAATTCAGAAACAAAAAAAAGAATCCAAATTAATGAATAGATTTCAAAATTATGATTATGTAAACTATTTAGATAGTGAAGATAGAGTATTTGAAAAAGGGAAAGCAGTAGGGAGAGAAATTTGGTAAAGAAATGCATGCCATGAGCTGTACGGATTGAATTATTAGTGAATGGCAGAGTAAACGAGAAGGGAGACGAATGTATGGCAAGTTTTAATACCTACGAACGGGGAGATGTTGTTATGGTTAACTTCGATCCGTCAGTAGGGCATGAACAAAAAGGTTATCGGCCAGCACTTGTTTGGACGAACAAGGATAGCCAAATGGTAAGCGGTTTTGCGAGTGTTTTTCCCATTACGTCACATGACAAAAATTATCCATTGCACGTAAAAATTGACGGACGAGCTGAAGGTACTCACGGAGTGGTTATGACTGACCAAATTCTTACCATTGATTTACAAGCTAGAGAAACTAAAAAAGTATCTCATGCGAATCAGGCGATCATGGATGAAGTTTCAGAGATTTTTGCTGAAATGACTGCATAAAAAAAGTCCTCACGTAAGAGGACAACAAGGTATGCAAGATGTATTCGACACAAATACATTCTTGCATATTTTTTTATAAATTACAAGATTACTGATCAAATAGATAAAAGACAAGGCGAAATGCGATACAAATAAAGCTCTATCCTTAATCGGATAGGGCTTTTTTATTTTGAAAAAAGTTCGAATTTATTACGCAAAAGGGTTGTACTTTATAATGCAAAAGCGTATTATATAATCATAAGGAAAGGGGTGATAAAGTTGAAAGTGTTAGATGATATAAAAACTGTCCTTGAGACAATCACATTAACGTTCGGACTCGTTAAAATAATCAGTGATTTCATCAAGAACAGAAAGAAAAAATAAATTTCTCAAGGGGCTTAGCCCCTTGCTTTGGTGTACATTATATCATCAACTTTCAATTAAATCATGAATAAAACAACAACTATATTGTTTTGGCTGTTTTTAGTTATATGTGCCAATAGTTTGTCAGGAGTTTTTCATAACACAATTTCAGTTAGTTTATCTATTTTGTTTACTTTGTTTGCATTATGGCGGGTTGTAAAGGTGGCCATTAAAAAATGAAACTATATCAACAATATTTGGATAATAACAATATAACTCGGTATAAGGTGGCTAAAGTAAGTGGGTTATCAAATAGTACTTTACAACGTGTGGCAGACTCTGAACATGGCACAGATACTATTTCAGGTAAGATCATGAAAGCAACAGCTAAGGCATTAGATAAAGAGCCGTGGGAAGTATTTAAAGAATTAATTGCACTTGAAAATAAATTAGGCCACTAGTAAATAAAACTGTTTGCACACATTTTGCACATAATCAGATTTAAAGTTGATATTTCAGCGGATCAGATTCCCGTCACTCGCTTCGATATTACACATAAGATAGTTTTCATAAAATAGCAAAATAATAAGAACCCCGTCAAATCAGCATTTGTCGAGGTTCTTTATTTTTGAGTTCACACTAGAAACCATTAGAATTTTTAAAGTCAGTGCACACTCGGTGCACTCTTTCAATTTTTTTGCTTTTAATGTCTTCGATTTCTTTTCTAATTTGTCGAGTAACGATTCGATCGCATCTCTTAAATTAATATAGCTAAATATTTTAATAAAACCATCAGAGTTCGTTAAACGCAAGTTTAGCGGACTTTTTGTTATTTCTAGACGATTACTCTAGTTATTCGAAATTATTCCATTTAAACGGTTAATAAAGAAAATATGAGTGTTTTCTTAATTTTCTTAAGAAAAAGATTCGATTAGGTTATTTTTAATATGATTAGATAAATTAAAGTAATATACAAACAGTGAATTTATATAATTTGGTTAGCATTTCCATGATATATTTATTGAAATATGTTACAATTTTTTCTAACTCTTTTTTAATGTTTAAAAAGTGAGGTGAATTAATTGGACGAATATCAAATTTATCCAGCGGGTGATAGTGCTGTCAATGTGACGTTTGCAAATCGGGTTGACCCGAAAATTAATCGATCAATTCGACAACTACAGTCATCGCTGGAAGACAGTCAGTTGGCAGGAATTACGGGCTTTGTTCCTGCTTTTCGGACACTAACGATACTATATGATCCACTCAAACTATCTTTGGCAAAGCTCGAGCAAGCGATTGAATCAGCAACATTAGCAGTTCATCAACAATCAAATCAGAATATGCGCATTGTGCACATTCCGGTAGCTTATGGCAACGAGTTTGGGCCAGACCTTATGACTGTGGCGAAACAGGCACAATTAACTCCTAAGCAGGTTATTTCGAGGCATTGCCACACAGATTATCTTATATATATGTTAGGCTTTTTACCCGGATTTGTTTATTTGGGTGGACTAGATTCGCAAATTGCGACCCCGCGTCTGGCCACGCCACGGTTAAAAATTCATGCTGGCGCGGTGGGCATTGCTGGAGAACAGACAGGAATCTATCCGATTGAATCACCAGGAGGTTGGCAAATTATTGGTCAAACACCATTGCGATTATTTCGACCAGATCAACCGGATCCTTTTTATTATCATGCAGGTGATTATATTCATTTTGATCAAATATCATCCTTTGAATACCAGCAAATCAAAAAATTGGTCAACGAAAAAAAGTACCAAATTTATGTTGAAACAAGGCAGGTGAGCGTTGATGGGACTCAGAATTAATGAACCAGGTCTATTGACAACCATTCAAGACGGTGGTCGTACGGTTGGGATCGCTGAAGGTTTTTCTCCGTCAGGCGTGATGGACCATCAGGCCGCCAAATTGGCGAATTTATTGACTGGAAATACTGTCGATCGAGCAGTACTTGAGTTCAGTATTTTAGGCCCTACGGTTACGTTTACTTCTAAGACGATAATTGCGATTACCGGAGGGTGTGTGGCAGCCAAGTTGAATGGTGTGACAATTGCTCAAAATAGGGCAATTGTAGTGAATCGTAATGATAAATTGGCAATTGGACCACTACTCAGTGGCCGTTATGGGTATTTAGCGTTAGTCAATATGCTTAAAGTACCAAAAGTTTTGGGTAGCTACGCCACGAGTTTGCGCTATCACTTAGGAGGGTTTAAGGGCCGAGCATTGCAGAAGGATGATTTTATTCCCACCGGAGAACCCGGGGTGGTCGGTACAGGAGTTTCACAGCGCAAGATTACCTCATCGGTCATAGACAATGATAATCAAGAAAAAGTTATTCGAGTAGTACCTGGTCCTCAATTTGATCAATTTAGTAAAAAAACGACGGAGACGTTTGTGAGTCAAACATATATTGTTACTAAAGATGCTGATCGAATGGGAATACGACTATTCGCGAATGCTTTACCGGTGGATAACGTACCCGAGATGTTATCCGAAGCAACTGTTACTGGTGGAATTCAAGTACCAAAGAGTGGTCAACCCATCGTTTTGATGGCTGATCGACAAACAACAGGGGGATATCCTGTAATTGCGGTTGTCTCTTCTGTTGATTTATCAAAACTGGTGCAAACTATGCCAGAGGATAAAATTAAGTTTGAATGGATTACGTTAGCGCAAAGTCAACAACTGTTACGCCAACAAAATGAAGAAATGATTGCATTGGAAGAACGTTTTGAACGATTGAAACCAGAGACATCTCGTTCAATTGCAATCAAAATTAATGAACTTTTTGAAACCAAATAAAGGAGTGACACCATGAAATTAGATGAAATTAAAGCAGTAATGCAATTGATGAAAGAAAATGACATTGCTGAATTTGAGTTCGAGGGCGATGAACAGCGATACAAGCTGAAACGGCAGCAAACTATTGTTGATGGGGAGAATCGTAAATTAGAAACGAGTGAGTTAACCAACTCGAAAAAAAGTGAAGAGAATCAACCAATCACGATTAATGCACCAATGGTTGGTATTTTTTATCAAGCACCGAGTCCAGATGAGAAACCTTTTGTTAAAGTGGGTGACCAAGTTGAAAAAGGTCAAACTATTGCGGTAATAGAAGCTATGAAAATGATGCACGATGTTACGGCAGATCGAGCTGGTACAATCACTGAGATATTGGCTGGTAACGAGGAGAATGTAGAGTACGATCAACCACTGTTTGAAATTAAAATCGACTAAGTAAGGAATGTGATTGCATGCATAAAGTTCTTATTGCAAACCGTGGGGAAATTGCGGTTCGAATCATTCGCGCCTGTCATGAAATCGGGTTGCAAACGGTCGCAGTTTATTCAACCGTTGACCGGCAAGCACTCCATGTAAAAATGGCGGATCAGGCGGTGTGCATTGGACCAGCCAATCCACAGGCAAGCTATTTAAATCAAACGAATATTATTGAAGCCGCAAGAAATACTGGAGCTGATGCGATTCATCCCGGGTACGGGTTTCTATCAGAAAACGCCGATTTTGCAAAACTCTGTGAGACACAAGGCATTACATTTATTGGGCCACATTCTGAAACAATTGCATTACTAGGTGATAAAGCACGGGCTCGAGAAGTAATGCAAAATGCTGATGTTCCGGTTATTCCGGGGAGTGCTGAAGGGTTTACTGATATTGGTACAGCGCTGTTTCAAGCAAATGAAATTGGGTATCCGGTCATGCTCAAAGCCGCAGCTGGCGGTGGTGGCAAAGGAATGCGCCTCATTCATAGTGAAGAACAGTTACAGCACGAGTTTACAATGGCTCAAGGAGAAGCACAAAAAGCGTTTGGTAATCCAGAAATGTATCTGGAAAAATTCATTGTGCGCCCTCGGCATATTGAGGTCCAAGTTTTGGCTGATAGTTTTGGCAACGCAGTTTCTCTTGGTGAACGTGATTGTTCATTACAACAATATCACCAAAAAGTAATGGAGGAAGCACCTAGTGCAATTGATCATCAAACGCGCTGTGAAATGTTGTCCACAGCCCGACGTGCAGCAAAAGCTTTGAATTTTCTGGGAGCTGGTACAATTGAGTTTTTGTACGCAGGTCCTAGTGAGTTTTATTTTATGGAAATGAATACGCGAATTCAGGTCGAACATCCAGTGACTGAATTCATTACTGGCGTTGATTTGGTACGTAGTCAATTACGTATTGCGGCAGGTAAGCAATTAAAAATTAACCAAGAACAAGTTTCTTTAAATGGGCACGCACTGGAATGCCGAATTACTGCCACCGTTCCTGGAACGGTTAATGGACTGCATTTACCCGGAGGTAATGGTGTCCGTGTGGATACAGCATTGTACCAGGGCTATCAAGTTCCGGCTAACTATGATGCATTGCTGGCCAAAGTGATTACCTACGCACCTACACGTGAGATTGCAGTTAAAAAAATGCAGGTTGCCATTGAAGAAACTGTAATCGATGGTGTGGGGACTAATCTAGATTTTTTATATCAGCTTTTAAATAATCCGGATTTTTTGAATAACAAGTTTGATATTGAATTTATTGATCGACTTATTGAGGAGGAGAATGTATGAGTGAAATGATGACCCCTGTTGAATTACGTCACCAAAGTCGTGCAGGAACGTTCACGAATCAAACTAGTGGTTTGTGTCCGGGATTTACACAAGCGAATTTAGTTATTTTGCCTAAACGCCAGGCATATGACTTTTTACTGTTTGCACAACGAAACCCGAAACCTTGCCCAATTCTGGAAGTTGCAGATGCAGGCGCACGCCAACTGCAAACTTTTGCCAAAGATGTCGATTTAGCACGTGATTTTCCAAAGTACCGGGTTTATCGGCACGGCGAACTCGTAGATGAACCCACAGCCGTTGCTGATTTATGGCGTGAAGATCTAGTAAGTTTTCTTATTGGGTGCAGTTTTTCATTTGAAGCAGCATTAATTGAGGCAGGTATTGAAATGCGCCATATCACGATGCACCGCAATGTACCAATGTATCGTACAAATATCAATGCTCGCTGCGCGGGTGTATTTCATGGTAACTATGTTGTCAGTATGCGACCAATTCCTGAAGAACAAGTGGTAAAAGCAGTAACAATAACTGAACGTTTACCTCAGGTTCATGGCACTCCGATTCAAATTGGAGATCCAAGCCGTATTGGAATAGATGACTTGTCGCAACCTGATTTTGGTGAAGCAGTTGAAATTAAAACCGGCGAAGTGCCTGTTTTTTGGGCGTGTGGGGTTACGCCACAAGATGTGGTAATGCGTAGTAAACCTGAATTTGTGATCACGCACGCACCAGGGCATATGTTGGTGACAGATGTACGTGACAACCAGCTTGCTGATATTTTATAGGGGGAATTCATATGGTAAAAATCGATTTGAATTGTGACCTGGGTGAGAGTTTTGGGCGCTATAAGCTTGGCTTAGATGAAGAGGTATTACCTTATATTACGTCAGCCAATATTGCTTGTGGATTCCATGCTGGTGATCCACAAGTGATGTCACAAACGGTGAATTTGGCAATTCAAAACCATGTGGCAATTGGCGCACATCCAGGGTTGCGTGATTTAGAAGGATTTGGTCGACGTCGCATGCAAATTACACCAGCTGCTGCAAAGGCTGATGTTCAATATCAGGTAGGTGCATTACAGGCATTTAGCCCAGATGGTCATTTACATCATGTAAAGCCCCACGGAGCACTTTATAATATGGCAGCTGGAAATTATGAACTTGCAAAAGCAATTTGTGAGGGAATTTATGCGGTCGATCCAACTATAATTTTGATTGGGTTGGCTAATAGTGAATTAATTCGTGCTGCACAAACAGTCGGATTACCTTACGCTTCTGAGGTGTTTGCTGATCGTGCCTATGAAGCAGATGGTAGTTTGGTATCACGAAGTCAGCCTAATTCAGTTATCACTGATGAAGACGTGGCTGTACAACGCGTAATTGATATGGTGACACAACACACGATTACTGCTATTGACGGTAGTTCGCTGGAAATTATCCCCGATACAGTTTGTGTGCACGGGGATGGTATCAAAGCCGTTGCCTTTGTCCAGAAAATTCATGCGGCATTGAATCAAGCAGGAATTGAAGTGGCTGCAATGAATGCCTAACCAAGACAGGGAGGAATTGAACATATGAAAAATAAAGTGACAAAACGATCACCATTTAACGTTGCCATGGGAGCGGCATTTATGATGGCAATGGCTGCTGTTGGGCCAGGTTTTCTAACACAAACCGCAACTTTCACTAGTAAAATGGGAGCCGACTTCGGATTTGCCATTTTAATATGTATTTTGGTTGACGTAGTTGTTCAGCTTAACATTTGGCGAATTATCATCGTTTCTGGCCGCCATGCGCAAGTGCTGGCTAATGAAGTTATGCCCGGATTGGGATACATATTGTCAGGACTAATTGTCATTGGAGGATTTTTTTTCAACATTGGAAACATTGGTGGTGCAGGACTTGGATTAAACGTTTTATTTGGTATTTCACCAGAAAATGGGGCTTTGATTGCAGCTGCTGTTGCGATTGTCTTATTTTTAGTCCGTAATGCTATGCTAGTGGTGGATCGGACCGTTCAATTGTTAGCGGTGGTGAAAGTCTTGATTTTGGTTTATATACTAGCAGTCACAACCGTTCCTTATCAAAGTGCAATCCATCATGCGTTTATGCCCACATCGTTTGATTTTTATTCAATTGTGACCATTGTTGGTGGTACGGTGGGTGGCTACATTTCATTTTCTGGTGGGCATCGATTGCTTGAGGGCGGTGTTAAGGGCATTAATAACATCAAATATGTTAATGAGGGTGCTTTGACCGGTATTGGAGTGGCTTCAGTGATTCGCGTGATGCTATTTTTAGCTGGTTTAGCAGTCGTGTTGGCTGGAAATCAGTTAGATCCAAGTAACCCAGCGGCTACTATTTTTAAGGTTGCTGCAGGAAATTTTGGTTATAAGTTCTTTGGTCTATTGTTATTTGCGGCTGGAATGACCTCTACGCTAGGTTCCACGTTTACATCAATTTCTTTTTTGGATTACAACGAGAATAAGCAAGGACGTGAAAGTTGGCGATCATGGGTCATTGTGTTATTTATTACGTTATCCACAATCATTTTTTATTTTATCGGCAGCCCAGCAAAAGTGTTGGTTGTTGTGGGAGCACTGAACGGATTAATTTTACCGATCGCGTTGGCCATTCTTTTGATTGCAGCCACAAGGCGAAACATCATGGGAGCACAGTATCATCATCCTAAATGGTTATTCTTCACCGGTTGGATTGTGGTGGCTTTTATGGCATATGCGGGTGTCAAAACGATTTTAACGTTGCTATAGTTTTAGTAAAATAATGTAATAAAAAATAACCTCAAACGTCATTTTTGTTGGAGGTTATTTTAGTTTAATAATCTTTTTGAAAAATTACTTTGATTGCAATCCGAATTGATTCAAAAGTTCTTGAATTTGATCATGTAATTGCTGCCAAACGTTATTTTTGTCAGACTTATCTTGAGTGGTTACGGAAGATTCAGTTGTCTCAGAGAAACTATCACTGCTATTTCCAGTATTTGAAGATGAACTACTATTAGAATTATCGGAGACTTTGCCCTTAATATCAGAAATTGCATTTTTTAGTTTATTTGAACTCGAACTGGAGGCACTTTCAGATGACGACTGACTTTGCTGTTGACTCTCAATTCTAGATTTAATTTGCTTATATTCAGCCGAATTGCGACGAACAAAAGTGATAGTTGAATTATTCCCAAGACCATTAATTGTGCCGTTGTTATTTGAAAATGTCACTTGGTCGTTATCTGCAGATAGTGAGTAATTAGTAACATCAGTATCAAACGTTGCCTGGTTATTGGAACTATCATCTTTGAATGTGCCAGTAGTGGCATTGCTTTGTTCATTATTGGGCGTAAATGTATATTTTCCGTGCTTGATTGTCAGGGTGCTTAAATTATCAATACTGTCTGTTGTTGTGTAGGTTTGGCCATTTGCATTACTAATTTCAACCCACGAACCATTTAAAGAAGAGCGGGAGCCAATCCATAAAAAGAGGCCAATAATTAAAATGATGATGCCAAGTAACCACAGCCAGATTTTGCGATGTCTTTTTTTCTTAGGTTTTGATTGTTTTGGTTGTTGTGATGGTTGATCCGAATTTTGCTGTTGTTTTTTTAAATGACGTAATTCTTCACGACTCATCATTTGGTCACTGTTATCTTGTGCCATAGGGGTATCTCCAGTCAATTTACTTTCTGTCATTGTACTACAGGATTAAAATTAACACTTTGATATTTTTGAGTATTTTCAAAACTTAACCGTAATTTAGAATTCCTTAGCCCCAAAAGTTTGGTGTCCGGTAAATTTCTGAAAAGGTTGATTCACATAATTCATCAGTTGCTGGTTTTCCATAAAAGTCTCGGTAAGCCTTATTAAAGTAAAATTTAAAACGAAAGCGAATATAACGATTAATGTTATAAATACTACCGTAATAAGCGCCTTCATCTGCAGCAAATTCACCCCATTGGTCCTCAACACCGCGGAAACTACCGTGTAAAATATTAAATTGTCGATCAAGGTTGACCTGAAATTTAGACATTTTTTCAGCGGTCATTCGGTTGCGAGAGAGGGTTCCCCAAGCAACGTCAATTTTCACTGTTAATTGATTATCAAAGGTAATATAAATCATTTTGTCAGTATCACATTTATGAATGTCAAAAATATGATGATTCATGATCCAAGTTGATTGTTTGTTGCTGGCACCCATTGACGAAAATAGCTGATAGACACCTGCAACACAGGGAATTGATCCTTTTAGTTCTAGGTAATCCATTTGACAGCGCGTCTCGATATCAAGAAGGTGCATTGCTGCAGTGAATTCATCCATCACTTTAGTTAGTGGTTTGGGTGCAACTAATTTTTTACCATCTCGGTAAATGACTAATGTATAAATTTGATTACCTTCAGTTAATTGACGAATTAATAAAGTATCTTTCCATGAAATAGGTGCTCCTTCGCAAATTAAATCGGCATCTTGTACGGTAAACTCCTCAAGGTTGATGGCAGGAACGCCATGTTGAAATTGGGGCATGCTGTACCTCCTAAAAATTTATTCAAATAATAACTTATCGAAAAATGATAAAGATTGCAAGAGAAATTTAATGATAATTATAAATAATAACAGCAATTAAATTGAAAAAAGGCTAGTATAATTGAATCGATGGTAGGTTAAATAAATAATATTTTTTAAAATTAATCTAATTGTTATCATAAAAAAGTAAAGGGTATTAATTTTTTGCTTAAAAAATTATGCAAAATTGGAATAAGTGATTAAATTCCGAAACTATGCATGAGTGTCGTATAATATAGATATTTTAAAGTGTGAAGGAGAAACAAATGAAAGAAAATATTCGGTTATATCAGAAATTTCAACCAAATCATTATCAACTTTTTTTTGATATTGATAGAAAAACAAAACAAATTAAAGGAAAAACAATTATTGATGGTGAAGCAAAAACAAATAATTTTGCGTTACACCAAAAGTATCTGCAAATTAATTCAATCATTATTAATAATCAAAACGTAAAATATCTGGTAGATGATCAAGCGGAAGTTATTAATATTGAGGCCAATCAAACAGGCCAAATACGAATAGAAATTAATTATCAAGCACCATTAACTGATACAATGATGGGCATCTATCCTTCCTACTACGAAGTAGATGGCATACAGAAACAAATTATTGGCACACAGTTTGAAACAACGGCTGCACGACAGGCCTTCCCAAGTATTGATGAGCCTGAGGCAAAAGCGACATTTGATATTGCCATCAAATTTGACGAACATCCTGATGAAATTGTTTTAAGTAACATGCCCGAACAACGTGTTGAACAAGGCGTGCATTACTTTGAAACAACGGTACGCATGTCCACTTATTTAGTTGCATTTGCGTTTGGTGAATTACAAAGCAAAGAAACTGTTACCAAAAGTGGGGTTAAAGTCGGTGTCTTCTCAACCAAAGCACATCAACCCAAGGAACTCGATTTTGCTTTAGATATTGCCAAACGATCAATTGAATTTTACGAAGATTTCTATCAAACAACATATCCATTACCACATTCATGGCAACTCGCTTTGCCTGATTTTTCAGCTGGCGCAATGGAAAACTGGGGACTGGTGACATATCGAGAAGCTTATTTATTACTAGATCCTGATAACACTGCTTTTGAAACTAAACAATTAGTCGCCACGGTTATTGCTCACGAGCTTGCTCATCAATGGTTTGGCGATTTAGTGACCATGAAATGGTGGGATGATTTGTGGTTGAATGAAAGTTTTGCCAACATGATGGAATATGTGGCAATTGATGCGATTGAACCTGACTGGCATATTTGGGAATTATTTCAAACATCTGAAGCGCCAATGGCGTTACAACGTGATGCGACAGACGGTGTGCAATCAGTACACGTTCAGGTTGAAAATCCGGCTGAAATTGATTCGATCTTTGATGGTGCCATTGTCTATGCCAAAGGTGCCAGAATGTTAGTCATGGTTCGTGGCTTAATTGGCGACGTGGCATTACAAAAAGGATTAAAGCAGTATTTTGCAGCACATCAATATGCTAATGCTACTGGTGCTGATTTATGGCAGGCACTTGGTGAAGCTTCTGGTATTAACCTAAGTGCCATTATGGATTCTTGGCTGGAACAACCAGGATATCCAGTGGTAACAGCCGCTGTAATGAATGGAAAACTAACATTAACACAACAGCAGTTTTTTATTGGGGATGGCGTTAACCGCGATCGGCTTTGGAAAATTCCATTAAATAGTAATTATCAGGCCGCACCCAATCTTTTTGAGGATAAAAAAGTGGTCATCGGGGACTATGATCAGTTGAGACAACAAAATGGTGTGCCATTTAGGTTAAATGTTGACAATGAATCGCACTTTATTGTGTCGTATGATGACCAACTATTAAATGATATTTTGGCAGAAAATAATGAGTTAGACGCAATTGCCCAACTGCAAATCTTACAAGATTTACGGCTATTGGCTCAGGCTAAACAAGTATCGTATGCTGATGTTGTACCTTTATTACCAAATTTTGCAAAAAGTCATTTTAGCATTGTTAATACGGCCTTATATCGGATTGCTAATGATTTAAAGCAATTCGTGCATCCAGACACACCAGAAGAACAGCAACTGCAACAGGTGTTCAATCAATTGAGTCATGATTCCGTTGAAAGATTGGGGTGGCAGCCAATTCGTGATGAAAGTAATGATAATCAATTGACGCGGCCAATCGTGTTAAATGCGGCACTCTACGCTCAGAATACGGAGACAATAGACGCTGCACACCAGTTATTTATAGAACATCAAAAAAACTTGCAGCAGTTACCAGCCGATTTGGCATCATTAATTTTAAGTAATGAGGTTGAACGTTTTGGCACGGATCAGCTGTTTGACGAATTAATTCATTCATATCAAACAACTAGTGATGCAAGTTTAAAAGCTAGCATCGCTGTAGCATTGCCAAAGACGAAAGCACCTGAATTAATTAAAAAATTGATTAATTTGTTTGAAAATACAACCGTGATTAAACCGCAAGACCTACGTGCTTGGTATCGTGGGTTACTTGCTAATCAACATGGTCAGCAAGCAGCTTGGAATTGGATTCGTGACGAGTGGAGTTGGTTGGAAAAGACGGTTGGTGGTGATATGGAGTTTGCAACATTTATTACCGTGACTGCGGGTATTTTTCATACTCGTGAACGTTTAGATGAATTTAAAAACTTTTTTGAACCCAAGATACAAACTCCTGGACTAACTCGAGAAATCAAAATGGATACAAAAATCATTGAGAGTAAGGTTAACTTGATTGAAGCAGAAAAATTAAAGGTTAACCAAGCTATTAAACAAGTCGTTAAATAACTAAAAGGATTGAAACGTTGTCGTTTCAATCCTTTTTTAATTGATTAAATTTACAGAATTTTGATAAATAAAAGAGTTATTAGTGCAAAAAAAGTTGATAAACATTGCGCTTGTCTGTTGAGTCTTGATTCATATAGACAATACCAGAATAGACAAACCCACTTTTCAATGCTAGATGCTGCATGCGCTTGTTCTTTGCATGTGTGTCAATTCGCATCTCATGAAACCCCAGATTGTAGGCGGTGCTAATCAAATTACTAAAGAACATGTCGCCAAGGTGGTGTCCTTTGAAAGCTGGATTGACAGTAATACGATGAATAGTCGCATAATGATTATTACTTGGTAGCCAAGCACCATCATAAATAATGGCATAGTTAGGATCAACTTCTTGAAACAGTGTTGCTGTTCCGACGATTTGTTCATCAAAGATTAAAACGTATGTAAATCCCTTGTCAATATCACGTTGTAAAATCGAGAGATCTGGATAGTTGCCTTGCCATTGTGGAATATCCTCAGCGGCAAGAATTTTTTTCCCTGAAGTGATTAGTTCGTTAATTGCATTGAGATCTTCATTGTTAGCTTGACGAATATAAGTTATAGCCATGAATTTTTCATACCTCTTTAAAAATGATTTAGCTTCTATTATAGACTTTAATTTGACATTTTGTAGTTTGTTTTGACAAGCGCTGATTTAATAGAGGTTATTCAAATATAACAGAATCATTACAATTGTAACAATACTGTTATATTTGAAATATTAAGTTAATGATTAAGTGATAAATAATTGTATTCGAATAAAAATAAAGTGAAGAAAAAAAGGTTAACCGATAAAAATAGTTTTTGACAGTTAATTGTTGAATAATGCACACAAAATGATAAATGATTGAATAAATATATTTAAAATCAATTTTAAATGCTGCTTAAAGTAAAAAAATTGCATTTTTTTGTTTATCACTTGATTAAATTTTGACAAAAGGCATATTTTGATTTTCCATACGATAAATCAAAAAAAACAAAAAATCAAATTAATAATGCGTTACATCAACGTTTAGTCCCGATTTTTACAGCAAATTAATGTTATTGTATATCCTACAGTTACACTTAGTAAGTGAAAAAATGTGTAAGACAACACGGGTGACTGAGTAGTTTTTGTAGGAGGAGTTTTAATGATAGTGAAACGCGGGTATGATTTAACAGACAAAAAATTTGGCCGATTAACGGCAATAAAAATGGTTGGACGTGCGAGTGACGGTGCATTGGTTTGGGAATGTCGGTGTGAATGTGGACGCATTGTTAATGTAGAAGGTACTAAATTAAGAAATGGCAGAAAATCGCGCTGTGGAATGTGCGGTAGTAAACACAGCATTGATTTATCTGGCAAACGATTTGGTCGGTTGACGGCCCAAAAATTTGCAGCTGAAAAATCGGCCAATGGTAATGCTCATTGGCTTTGTCAATGTGATTGCGGTAATACTTGTGTTGTGGACAGTTATGCATTGCGAAGTGGTTCAACACAAAGTTGCGGTTGTCTATTAAGAGAAACATCTCGCAAGCAAATGTTAACCAATCCTGCTCTGATTAACGCACGTTGTGCTGGTAATTTAATTGATGATGATGGTGTTTCTTTTGCTTCGAAAGTTATTTCAAAACGTAACAAAACAGGTGTCATTGGAGTTTCGTACGATGAACAAAACGACCATTATGTTGCCCGCTTAATGGTTAATGGAAAATATGTTTTAAATAAATCTACTAATTCGTTAGAAGAAGCAATTCAATTGCGAAAAGACGCTGAAGCTTTATATTTAGCTCACAAATAAATTTAAAGCCTCATTACTGCTAACCAGATGTTGACAGTAATGAGGCTTTTTTGATTTAATTTGCTCGTTTAGCAAGATCGTCAATTTTTTGAAAAAAAGCATCTTTGTTCACACTGGTGACTAACGTAATTGGGCGCCCATTTTTAGAGGTAAATGTTCTACCAGCACCATGTCCGGAAGTTAAGACATCACCATGAACCAGCTTTGAAGTGACAATTTCTGGATAGTGACTAGAAACAGTCGTTAACACATCCCAAAGATAATAGGTAGAATTAGCTTCGTATGATAACACCAGAGCGTAGCCTTGCCCAATCAAATCAATGGCACGATAACGACGAAGATCAGCCCAGTGGTTACGGAGTTTAACTGTTAGAGGAACTTGATCAGTGCTTTCTAGGCCAATCATTTGAATGTCAATATCTGCATCCCAAACCGTTTTAACGGCCTCTGGATCCCAGTAGGCATTCCACTCCATCGTCCCGTCTTGGCTGGGTTCCGACACATTACCTTGATTGTTCATTGTGCCACCCATCCAAAATAATTTTTCAATCTTTTGGGTAATGGTTGGATCAACTTCTAATGCACGAGCCAGGTCTGATAATGGACCGGTCATGACTAGAGTCGTTTTATCATCTGTTTGTTGCAGCTTTTCAATCATGTCTAAATGAGCAGGGAGTGGGGCAACCGGTGTTTGAACCGGACGATGTTCATTCAACATTGGAAAGTCATTAAAAGAAAAAGCTGACAAACGCCATTCTTTAGGAAACTGGTTAACGGGTCGTGAATTGGAAGCTGCTACTACTAGCTCTTTGTCCGCACCAAATAAATCAATAATTTTTTGTGAGGCTTCGACAGCTGGTTCAAGATAAGAATCCGCACCAACAACACCGACTCCTGTTAAATTAACATCCGGCATTTCTAATAATAAAAGGAGCGATACTAAGTCGTCGACATTACCATCATGATTAAAATATATATTTTGCATTTGATAACCTCCATTTGGATTTAGCTTACATTAAGTCCTGATTCAAGTCCATAGTTTCACTATAATATGTACAAAAACTTATGAAAAACATTTATACCTTTTTAATGTTCGTGTTTTCTTCCGTAAATAGTGATAGTCGTTAATTTGAACATTGTGTAATATAATGAATACTGAGTTAGCGCTTAGAGGAGGATTTTACAATGAATCAAACTGTTCTATTGGTTGAAGATGAACAAGGACTGGTAGATTCACTAAAAACTGAATTTCAATTTGAAGATTATGATGTTTTAACAGCCAGTGATGGTCTTGCAGCAGTTGACACTTATGAGGCGAATAAAGCTACGGTTGATCTGATTATTTTAGACTGGATGTTACCAAAGTTAGATGGACTAGGTGTTCTGCGCCGCATTCGTAAAGATAGTAGTGTGCCGATTATTATGCTAACTGCGAGAGATTATTCAGGAGACAAAGTAGCTGGTTTGCAAGGTGGTGCAGATGATTATGTGACGAAACCATTTGATACCGAAGAATTGTTAGCTAGAATGCAAGCCGTTTTACGACGACCACGCATGGTGATGAATGAAGAGCAGCAATCTGTTTATCAAATTGATGATTTGGTCCTCGATACCCAGCGAAGAAGGGTGACCCGTGGTGATCAGCAAATTGCTTTGACGCAACGTGAGTACCGATTGCTAACTGAATTATTTCAAGATATTGGTAAAGTTTTCACACGTAATGAATTATTAGATGCAGTTTGGGGCGCTGACTTTGATGGCGAACCGAATATTGTAGATGTGTATATTCGTTATCTAAGAAATAAAATTGATAAATTGCCAAATGCCAAAAAACTGATTCACACGATTCGTGGGGTAGGTTATAGTTTATCAGCTGAATAATTTAACTTTAAGGGGGGGGTGGCTTAATTGAAACGAAAAAAAGCACAAGATAGTGCGTCAATTATTTTAAGAAGTTTTTTGCTGGTCGTGACAATTATTATTGTTTCATTTAGTTTGATTACGGTTGCTTCAATTGGCCACCAATTGTTAAAAAATGCCCGAACATCAACGGAAAAAGTGATTGATAGTTTGCGAGAAACTGAAATTGATGACGATGATGACTGGGAAAATTGGCGTTATAATAGCACGCTTGATACAAGTACCAGTTATGTCAAAATTTATAATACGCGAAAAGATGCCACTCGCAAATTCTACTATTCACCTCGAACAAAAAAACTATTAAAAACCCATCCTAAAAAAGTACCATTTTTCAAACACGTTTATTATTCATCAAAATATGGATTTGTTCTATTTTATATTACCCATGCCAGAGGAATTAGGTATGAACTCTGGACTAAAATGAGCTCACAAGTTGAAATCCTTCAAAGCGTCATTATTGTGACAATCATTGTGCTATTACTAGTTTTAATCATTAGTCCATTATATATCCGGATACTAGCGGATCGGTTAACTCGGCCGCTAAGTGACTTAACCACAGCCACGCAAACCATTTCAAAAACAACTAACGAAAGTATGCAAACATTGCCGGTACCTGATAAACCAACTGAAGTAACTGAGCTAACCAATAGTTTTAATCGATTATTGTCGAAAGTTTATGAGCAAACAACTCGTGAAAAACTATTTGTTTCAAATGCTGCTCACGAACTCAGGACCCCGATTGCGACTATTCAAAGTCACGCTCAATTAATTGCTAGACGCGGTAAAGACCACCCTGAAATTTTGGATAAATCTGTTGGCTATATTAACGATGAGTCGCATTTAATGTCGAATCTTGTAGAAGAATTATTAATCCTGTCACGTGCAGATCAAAATAAGATCGAACTGGCAAAACTTGATTTAAGCCAGTTAGTGACTGAAACACTCGATAAATTGACGCCAGTAATTCAACAAAATGTAGTGAGTGATATCGATGCGAATGTTTTTGTCAGTGCTAATCAAATTAGTATTGAACAAATATTAATCAACTTAGTCAATAACGCGGCCAAATATTCAAACGCTGCGACTCAAATTGAAGTGACCTTAAAGCAAAAGGATGATCAAATTTTATTGAAGGTCAGTGATCAAGGAATGGGTATTAAGTCTGCAGACAAGCAACACGTGTTTGATCGTTTCTATCGAGCAGATGATATTCGTGGTTCTATTTCGGGTAATGGGCTGGGGTTAGCCATTGTTAAACAATTAGCAGATATGAATCATTTGACGATTACAATTGTTGATAATCAGCCACATGGGACCATTTTTACAGTAGGATTCAAAAAAATTTAAAATTTATTTTCAGTTCATTTATGAGAATTTTTCATTTAAGAGCGTTTGTCATCAAGAGATGGCAAGCGTTCTTTTTGGTTACTGAAAATTTCTCATTTTATGTATAGAATTACACACTTTTTGCGATTTAGGAATCTGGCTAAGATGTAAGCATTAAGAGAAAGGGCTTGATTAAATGATAACGAGTTTAATTTATTCATTTTTAAATATGCATCATCTATTGCCGGTACTCGTTTCACAATATGGTGGGTTTGTGTACGCAGGCTTATTTGGCGTTATTTTTATTGAAACTGGCTTAGTGATTTTTCCGTTTTTACCAGGTGACTCACTATTGTTTCTAACTGGATCGCTAGCGGCAATGAGTGCACATTCACTGAATCATTTTGTTCTAATTGGATTACTTTCAATCGCAGCGATTGCAGGTGACAGTTTGAATTTTGAAATTGGCTCCAGATTCGGTAAACACTTAACAACGCCTAAATGGCAAAAGATCATTAAACCAAAACGATTACAGCAAGCACAGAAGTTCTTTAGTAACCATGGTAGTAGTGCAATCTTTCTAGGACGGTTCATGCCATTTATTCGAACACTCATTCCGTTTACTGCCGGCATTAGCAAAATGCCTTATCGGAAATTTGTGTTATTTAATATTTTTGGTGGCATTGCTTGGGTAAGTATTGCAATTTTAGCTGGTTACTTCTTTGGTAATATTGCCATTGTCAAAGCACATTTTGAATTGATTATGGTTGCAATTATCTTAGTTTCGCTAGTTCCCGCTGCCGTTATGACAGTACGCAACAAAATGACGTCGGTTTAAACTAAATTTTGGGAGTGAATGAAGTGCAAAAAAGTAAAAAATGGGCCATCACGGGCTTAATTGCTGGAATCTTATTTGTGGCATTAGCGACAAGTGTTGCAATTAATCCGCAATGGTTGGTGGCGTTTGAGAGCAGTGTTCAAGAATTTATGCAGTCCATTCAAAATCAACAATTAACTCAAGCGGGAACGACAATTAGTTTCTTCGGTAGTCCTGCAGTGGACTTATGTTGGACCGCTATTTTAGCAATTTTAATCTGGTTTGGTAGTCGCAACTTACTGCTAAGTCTGTGGATTGTGATGGTCCAAGTTGGTGGGGATGCAATTGCCCTCGTATTTAAAGAGTTGATTAAGCGACCGCGACCTGTTTTGCAACTGGTGAAAGATACCGGCTATAGTTTTCCAAGTGGGCATATGTTTGGCACAACAATTGTAGTGTTGACGCTATTATTTATTGTCGTTCCTATTTTACGAGATCAAGAAGTACAAGGATTGGTATCAGTACTGTCATTATTATGGCTGCTTTTTGTGGGCTTTTCACGGGTCTACCTTCGCGATCACTTTGCTACTGATATTTTGGGTAGCATCTCACTGGCACTAGCTTGGTGGGCAATCATGAGACGTGCTTACTTATGGGTGCAACAAACTGATTTTAAAAATTTAAAACTTCAACGACTAAAAGGAGAGAAATGAGCTTATGCAAAAATTGACAATTGTAATTCCAGCATTTAATGAAGAAGAGGTTTTACCTTCTTCACTGGAACGTTTAATGCAAATTGAGAATCAATTAATTGAAAATAAAACCATCAGTTCAAACTCTGATTTTTTGATTGTTGATGATGGATCTAAAGATGAAACTTGGAATATTATTCAAGCTGCTCATCAAAAAAATGGTCGGATTAACGGATTGAAGTTTAGTCGCAATTTTGGTCACCAATATGCCTTAATTGCGGGGATGCAGGCGGCAATCGAAACAGCAGACATGATTGTTTCAATTGACGCCGACTTACAAGATGATCCGGATAGCATTCCAGAAATGGTAACGAAGCATCTTAATGGTGTAGATATTGTGTATGGCATCAGGAACAATCGTGAAACCGATACTTTTTTCAAACGTAATAGTGCCATGATTTTTTATAAAACATTGCAACTATTAGGGGTTAGATTGATTCAAAATCACGCAGATTTTCGCCTGATGTCGAAAAGAGCGGTTGCGACATTAATGCAATATCATGAACGAAATCTGTTTATTCGAGGCATTATTCCGATGCTAGGGTTTGAAACAGATACTGTGTATTACAAACGAACACCTCGTTTGGCTGGAGAATCCAAATATCCATTGAAAAAAATGTTGGCTTTTGCCTGGGACGGTTTAACATCATTTTCAATTGCGCCAGTTCGCGCTGTCCTTTTTTTGGGCGTGGTAGCAAGTGCAATGGGAATCATCGCATTAGTATATTCTTTGGTGACTAAAGCGATGGGATTAACTGTTCACGGGTGGTCATCGTTAATGATTTCTATTTGGATTTTAGGTGGGCTACAAATGATTAGTCTAGGTGTGATTGGTGAGTACGTTGGTAAACTAACTACTGAGGTTAAAAAACGCCCCCGTTTCACAATTGAAGCAAAAACTAACGCAATGGAGAAAAAATAATGTCAAAAAAAATTGATATTCTCAAAATTTTTCCAGGTATTCTAATCCTTTGTTTGGCAATTGGAATTATCACCAACATTATGGTTCCCGTAAATATCAAATTATCAGCGTTATTGGTAATATTGGTAACTGTCGGAGCGCTTAGTGTACGACGCCTGAAATTCTGGTTACAAGGCTTAAAAATGAGAACCATCAATATTTGGATTGCTATTAGTTTGGTAGCGATGGTAATTGTACAATTAATAGTACTTAGATATTTACCAGCAACAGTATACCACGATCCATTTCGAGTTTTAGTGCAAGCCGAAACCATGAGCACAGGAGCACGAACTTGGAATTCTTCAACTTATTTTTGGCGCTATCCGAACAACGTGACGTTGGCATTTATTATGTCATTGTGGTTACGGTTCACAAATCTATTTGGCTTAAGTACGAATGTGGGATTACACATTTTGTCGATGACGTTTTTAGATTTGCTAATTGTGATGACAATTCGAACGATTAGAGTATTTTCTAAAAATAGGTTACTGCTGGTTGTAACAGTTGCATTTTTTGTTTTAAGTCCGTTTGCTTATACGTATTACCTGCAAGTATTTTACAGTGATTTACCGATTATGTTGGCCATCATTAGTTGTTTTAATATCCTTTTTCGCTGGTCGACATTTTCTAAAATTAAAAAAGGATTTGCAATTCCCTTTATATTTTTTTTGATTTTGTTGGCGCAATTAATAAAACCGAATTTTATTGTCTTTACAATTGCGATTTTGATTGTTGCGGTGGTGTTAATGCTTAAAGATAGAAAATTAGTTTTAAAAATGCTAATGCCGCTAGTGGTCATTATATTTGGATTTGCAGCAGCCAATCCTGTTCGAAATGCAATTAATCATGAGGTCAACTTTACGGCCAATACCCGGTATAAATTGCCCACCACGCACTGGATTTGGATGAGCTATAATCCGAAGAGTCATGGTACATACGTTGCTGGAGACGTCAAAAAAATGGAAAAACTTCCAAATACAAAGGCCAGGCAAACGTATTTAAAGAAGGCCTTACCACAGCGTTTAAAAAAATTAGGTATTAGGGGCATAATTAATCGCTGGCTAGTCAAAATCGGTATATTGCTAAATGTTGGTCGCTTATCGATTGCATATACAGGTGGCTACATTAGTGCACCACGCCAGTATGTCTCAATTAGTCCATACTTAAAGGTTATTGGTAATCTCGTTATGCGGTTAGGAATAATTTTCTTGTATATTTTTGCCATTTTGAAATTAGTAACGTTTTTAAGAACAGAATCTGTAGTTAGTGCACCAGTGAGTTATTTGGCCATCATTTTGGCGGTTGGCTATATTGCATTTCACGCGCTACTGTGGGAAACGGAAAGTCGCTATGGACAACCGATTTTACCATTATTGCTAATAGTAGTTAGCCAAGAAAACAAGCCTTTTGTTTGGACCCGTTTGAAAACAAGTGCTAAAAGATGGTTTGGGGCTGGTATCATTGCAGTGACGAGCGTCATTTTTCTAACAGAAAATGTGCCCTTATTTAACCACCAGTCAACCATTGTGGCCGCCCAACGTAGTCAATTATCAGAACAATACAATGCACAACCAACGGCTGTTGATGTGAATGCGTTTATTACACAGAATGTTGTTTTAAAACATCAAGCAACATCATTTAGCATTGGTGCAGCACAAAATACTGATTTAGAAGCAACCTTAGTTAACTTGGATAATCATGAAACGTATCAATTTGTCAAACATGGTAGTGATATGATCGTGAAACATGCATTGAAGGCGGGACAATATGAAATCATGTTAAGAAATATTGGTGATGAAAAGCAGTATGTATTGATCACAAGAACGCAAAATTATAAATTAGCAGCTGAACCAATTTATGTTAATGGTCATGCTGATGAGTATGGATCACTCGTTTATTTGGCAAAATATAAAAGATAAGTGATTCATAAGTTTTGCAGGTTTGCTTAACGGATTAATTGACTTATTAGATGACAAACAACTATAATTTCATTAATAACAAAGAAATGAGGGTTTGCAAATGGCTGAAGAAACGACATTTACGACTAGCGAATTAAAACAATATGATGGTAAGAACGGCAACAAAGCCTATGTGGCTATTGACGGATTGGTTTATGACTTATCCGCAGTACCTGCTTGGTATAATGGCGATCATCATGGCTTACATGCAGGAAATGATTTGTCGGCAGAAATCATGAAAGCCCCACATCAAAAAAGTGTGTTAGCTAAACTACAAGTTGTGGGTAAATTAGTATAGAAAAAAAGTTGATGGAAAATTCCATCAACTTTTTTTAGTATTCGCCTTTGATCACAAAAAATGATCCGCGAATGGTGCCAGCTAATTTTGATTTTTGCCGTGCAAATTTGAACTTACCTTCGAATTCTTTGGGGATGTCCATGCCATCGGATAGTTTAAAACCAACGGCTCTTTTACCACCTTCAGTAATCGTGTATAGAACATTGACACACAGTCCATTTTCGTAAAAAATATAGGCCCATTTAACGTCATCAATTTGAAATTCGCTAACTTCCAGTGGGTTAGTGCTAAATTGCATGTCACGTTCTTTTAAAATAGTGTTAATCCACGTAATGGTTTCTGGTGCTTGTGCAGCCGGGACAGTGATAAATTCATGCTTATACTTATTCCAAAAGTAACGGGCTTCATTTGCGCGCAACCCAGCAAGTGCATCAGCCACGGGGGAGCTTTCCAATCCAACCGTTGAAACTTGTTTAAAATCGACCTTGTATGCCATTTCAGCATCTCCTTTAAAATACATCTTAATTAATAAAATAGCGAAAATTGGATTAAATTGCAATTTGAATAGAAAAAATCTTACTTGCAAAGAATTGTAGTTGCAGCAAGTAAGATTTTGTTGAAACTTCCTCGGATGATTAGGTATCAACTGAAAGAAGTGATTATGATTACTTATAATCAACAACGATTATACTTGTAATGGTCGAGAAAACAATACTTTTCCCGATATATTTTCAAAAAAATTAACATAGTAAACTAGTTTGAATAATCAATTAGTTACTTGTATGCCACAAAAACTTAATAAACAGCTTGTTAACGCGTTTATTATTTTGATGCAATCCAGAGTGACTTACTTTAATGATTTTCACATTTTTGATAGCAGGACGGTGATTTTTTAGTAAGTAGTTGATTGATAAGGCAGATTGAGTCGTTACCTGACCATCTGAATGACTACCATCATTCAAATCACCGTAGATGTTTAAAATTTTAGTTTGTTTAGGGAACTTGCTACTCCAGTCTAATAATGATTGATAACTTGGATACCAATTGTTTTCAGAGTAAAAAGTCTTGGGTTTATCATGTTTCAGCAATTGGTTTTGATTAGCGGCGTCGTTCATGCCAATCACCCCATTAAAGGGACCAGCTAAGATCACGTATTTATTTAGTTTGGGTAAATTGGTATTGTTCGTGACAGTTTCAAATAAGGTCACATTACCGGCAGAATGAGCGACCACATTATACTTAGTCATGTGATCTTGTGATTGAAGTGCACGTAGTACATTTGTTAACCATTGTGACTGAGTTTTAATACTAGCTTCATTATTTAAAAAATTCACCTGAATTAATGGACGTTTGATCTTAGTAGAATAATGTCCTGAGACGCTTAAACTGCCATCTGAGCTAACATTGATTGTCATCATTTTCTTAGCACCGTCTTTTTTGGCGGCGCTAATTAGTTGATCCGTAGATTTATGCGATCCGCCTAGGCCATGAATAAAGATAGTTGGTGTCTGGCGAGTGGCCGCCTGAACAGGTTGAGGAATGCACAAGATAAAAAAGAAAAGTAAGGTAACCATAAAAACGGTTTTGTTTTTCAAAATATTGGTACTCCCATATATAGAATAGTTCGAGTATACCATCTGTTAATAGGCAAATAAAAAGACCAAATCAATTTTTAGATTTGATCTTTCAAAATATTATTTATCCGGGGATCATCCAAGTAAACACATAAGCTTGCAATAAAGTGATTATTCCAGCAATGACAAGGAATAATAAACTGCTTTTAACGGTGAATCTGAACAGTTTTGATTCACTACCAACGATTCCGACGGCTGCAGCTGCGATGGCAATGGATTGTGGCGAAATCATTTTACCAGTGACACCTCCTGTAGTGTTAGCAGCCACAAGGAGAACATCACTCACGTGAATTTGGTGGGCGGTGATAGCTTGTAGATTTGAGAAAAGCGCGTTTGCAGAGGTATCAGAGCCAGTTAGGAACACACCAAGCCAGCCTAAAAATGGAGAGAAGAATGGGAAGGCTTTACCCGTTTTTGCTAAGGCGAGCGCTAAGGTCGACGATAATCCTGAATAGTTAGCAATGAAGGCAAAACTTAATACCAAACCAATTGAAATAATTGGCAAATAAAGTTCCTTTAGTGTTTCACCAAACGTTTTAATAGCGTCTTTTGGTTTCATTTTTAAAATTACAATTGAAATTAGACAGGCAACTAAAATTGCCGTTCCAGTTGCTTGAATAAGATCAAGCTTGAAGATTGCTTCGTAAGGTGTTTTTTCACTAACAATGGGCGTACTTTTGTAGACCAAATTATCTAGGAAGGGTACATGAATTGAGAGTGTTGTTTTTTCGAGAAAACCACCAGGTAAAAATAGTTTCTTAAAGAATCCCTGGGTCCAAATCACCACCATAATTGTCAAAACTAAAAATGGTGACCAGGCTTTAGTAACTTTGCCAAATGTTAATTTCGTCGCTGATGATTGATTATTTTGATCTAGTGCATTACTTGTCATTTTGAGGTCACTGGTGGTTTCGACTGGTCCTGCAGAAGTTTGATAAATTTCTTTTGGTTGCCAAACTTTCAGAAAACCAGCAACTAATACTAAGCTAACAAGTGCAGATGTGATATCTGGTAGTTGTGGTCCTAAATAAGTTGAAGTGAAAAATTGAGTGAGGGCAAATGAAACACCAGCTACAGTTAAAGCTGGCCAGGTTTGTTTAACACCTTTAATTCCATCCATTAGGAATACAATAAAGAACGGTACGAAAACGGACATTAATGGTAGTTGGTGCCCCGCCATTGCACCAATTAAATGGGGTGAAATGCCAGTCACTTCACCGGACACAGTAATCGGTATTCCCATGGCACCAAAGGCCACTGGAGCTGTATTTGCAATCAGGCACAAGCCAGCTGCATATATAGGTTCTAAGCCCAGGCCGGTTAATAATGCCGCAGTGATTGCTACTGGCGCACCAAATCCTGCAGCACCTTCAAGAAACGCACCAAACGAAAAACCAACTAAAATGACCAATAATCGATGATCGGCTGTAATTGACAATACAGATTGTCGAATGATTTCAAAATAACCAGTTTTCACACTAATTTTGTACAAAAAAACAGACATGACAATAATCCATGAAATAGGCCATAGGCCGTATAAGAAACCATAAGCAAGAGCCGAAATACCCATTATAACAGGCATGTGGTATAAAAATAAGGCAACACCAAGAGCCAAAATAACGGTAATTAGCCCAGCAATATGACCTTTCATTCTAAAAATAGTTAACGCCAAGAAAAAGAAAATAATTGGAATAAGTGCAATAGCAGCAGAAAGCCAAATATTATTGAGGGGGTTGTATACTTGAGTCCAGGTAGTCATGAGTAAAGCCTCCTTTATTAAAGTGATTAGTAAAAACGTATGGTTCCAACATTTAAAGTTAATGTATCATAATTTTTTAATTAAAGAAAGCGTTTTCATTTAAATTAAATTAGTATAAATGTGCATTATTACTCAACGATGTTAATTAAATAGTGAATATTATTGAGAAAACGCAATTAATCAATGTTTATAACTACACAATCTCATTAAATATTAATAAAAATTTTTTACCAATTAGTTTCCCATTGAAATCATTTTTTAATTTACGATAATTGTCCTCGATTTGAATTTTTAATATAATCAAATTTATTTATGACTTTAGGAGAAGAATGATGTTAATAAAAAGTATAAAAGAAAAAAATTTTTCAGAAGTAAGGCAATTGATTACTATCACTTTTTCGAATTCAGAGATTGGCTATCATTAAGAAGCAGAATTAGTTGATGAATTGAGACAGTTGCCATCGTATCAACGGCAGCTAGAGGTAGTTGCTGTTGAAAAGAACTTAATCATCGGTCATGGATTATTGAGTAAAGTTGTGATCGAACAAGCGGATGGACAGTTAGCAGGCTTGGTTTTAGCGCCATTAGATGTTTTGACAACTCATCAAAAACAAGGCGTTGGTGCTGCCTTGATTCATGAATTAGAAAAACGTACCTCGGCACAAAGGGTTGCTTTTATTACTATTATTGGTCATCCATCTTACTATCCTAAATTTGGCTACCAGCCGGCTGCGACTTTTAATGTGACAGGAGATTTCGAAGTGCCTGCTGAAGTTTTTATGATTAAACCGCTGGGCAATGTTAAGCCTAAAGATTTGGTCGGCAAATTAATATTTGATCCTGTGTTTGGAATGAATGATTAAAAAAATGTTTCATTTTGAGCGATTTGATTGTTTCAGAAGTTGATTCAGAGTAAAATGCCTGTAATCAAAGAAAAAGGAAGTGAAACGATGCAACTAATTTTTAGCAAATTATTATGGGGTAGTGCCACAATTTTGGGATTAGCTGGCGGAATTGTAGGCACATTGCTACCAATCATTCCTGGCATTCCGTTCTTTATTCTTGCGATTTTTAGTCTTAGCAAAGTTTCACCAAAATTTCACCGGTGGTTGACGCATACCAGACCATTTGAATGGTTAAATCGTAAGGAACCTAAATTGGCAAAATGGATTGCAAAATAATAAAAAACAAAGGCGGTCACATGAGTTGTGATCGCTTTTGTATTAAATAGGAGTTTTTATGGATATTGACATAAACAAATGGCCACTAATTTTTCAACGTGATGAGTTTTCGTTTCGTATTTTGAAACAGCAATTAACAACTAGCCAAATCACGCAAATTAAACAAGACTATCAGACAGTGTGGCAACAGTGGAAAGCTTGCAATTTAGAAGTCGCATCTCACTTAGATCTTGGTCAGCCTAAAATTGAAAGTTGGACGAATGGCTGGAAAATTCGTGATCATTTTTGGGCTTGTTATCGGTTGAAGAATAATAATGCATGTTTGGCGGTATTAGTGAACGCAAAGCAGATTCAAGTGTATCTGATGTTTCAGCGCTATCAACAAGAAAACAGAGAAGGAACTCACGAGGCATACGTCATGAGTTTGAAAACCAAGGTGCCAAATTGGAGTCATGAAGTAAATGTTGATGATTTTGTTGTTTCAGATAACCTTGAAGTTGGTGAACGACAAGCGCTGTCGAGTTGGTTGAAATCACCAATTGTACCGATGGATCAAGTAGGAAAGGTTTGGACATTTCCTTTGATTTTAAATTTCAGTGAGTTTGAACGTGAATGGGTAAAAACACTTTCAGAACTTGCTATTTTATACCGCGCCATAATATAAAACCGTAGACGTAACAATACGCCTACGGTTTTTTTAAATATTAAACGAGTCGATATGATTAAGTAAAACTGCGTTTCGATTAATTTTAGCGAATGCTTTGGCCTCGTTCAAAAGTTCATTGATTTCTTTAGTTGAATGGTGAGTGGCTTTGGCGTTTTGAGCTTGCCTAAAACGAATTCGTGCCACGTAATAGGTAACATGGTTGTCAGCACAGATATCATAACCATAGTTTAGCAATGAATCACTAGTTTCAAAATCTTGAATTTCTGCGAAATATTCAGAAGTGTAAAAAACAATGGTTAATACACGCCAAACAGCTTTTTCGTTTGTTAATGACAGTTGATGTAACTGGGCAAAAACTTTTTGGAAATAAAAGTTGCCTTTATCAATTTCATGATGCTTACTGTAGGCTAATCCAATTCCTGTGTAAGCTAATTGGCTGAAGACAGATTCATGCTGTTCGTCCAAACCATTAATAATTTGATCAAAGTAGTAGACAACTTCAGCAATTGAATGACCGGTCAAGACTTGAATGAAGCCCTTAATGAAATAATATTGCATTTTGCCGTCGGTAGTTAACTGATCAATGTTAATTTGGTCAAGTTGCTTTTGCGCATCTTGATATTCACTGGTAATCAGTGTGAATTCTGCACTATTTAGTAATTGTTCTTGTGTGCTGTTAGCAGACTGTGACGAAACGGGGAAAATATCATCTAGTGTGATATTTAAACGAGCACAAAGTCTTGCTAAAATTTTTAGTGAGGGCGCTTTACCGAGATTTTCAAACTTACTTAATGTTGCTTGTGTGCAAATTCCTTTTGAGAGTTCATTTTGCGTTAGGCCGGCTCTATGGCGCGCCTCAATAAAATATTGTATGTTCATTGTCACCATTCCAATTTTTTAATGAACTTATTGTAACAATAAAATCGCCTAAATTCTAACTAAGTTTTGCTAAGAATCCTTCCAAGAAGCTATTTGAATCGCCAACGTACTTATAATCAGAACTCTCAAATATTGGTGCTTTGGCATCTTTATTCACCGAGATAACGGTTTTGGCATTTTTAATACCAACGCTATATTGAACAGCACCGGAAATACCAACGTTAATTAACAAATCAGGGGCCACGGTACTACCACTTTGCCCAATTTGTTGCTCATGGCTGAATCCATCAAGGTCAGTCAATGGACGACTGACGGCAATGACGGCACCAATTTTAACGGCAATTTGTTTTGCTAGATCAACGGCTTTTTCATTTGCTGCGCCGCGACCTAAGGCGATAATCCGACTGGCACTAGCAATGTTTGTTTCATCAGCAACCAATGCAGTTTCATCATTAACTTGAATCAATGGATCAGTGCCCACATTGATTGATTCAGTGATGATTTCAGCATTGGCCGGGTGTGAATCATCAGCAGTGAATGTATTAGGTCGGACAGTTGCCATCTGTGGTCGAGCATCAGGACAGATAATCTCGCACATAATATTATCGCCATATGATGGCTTGACTGCAATTAATAAATTATCTTCAACCCGAAAATCTAAACAGTCGGCGGTTAAACCGGTTTCCAGCGCACCTTGAACACGTGGTGCAATCGAGCGACCTTCAATTGTGGCCCCAAATAAGAAAATATTAGGATGATATTTTTGTACTAATTGAACTAAAACATCACTGGCAACAGTATCACTAGCATTATTTAACTGATCATTTTTAACAACGATGACTTGATCAGCACCGTATTTCCCCAATTGCTCCTCAAAAGACTGACTGGTAGTTTCTAGCAAAATGGCACTAACAGGTTCTGAACTAATTGATTTTGCTTTAGTTAATAATTGCAATCCACTCGGATCTAATTGGTTAAAGTGAGTTTCAATAAATACCCAAGTTCCTTGATTATTCATGTTGGATAACCTCCTTAAAGTAAACTTTTTGCGGATAATTCAGTAATGAGCTGTGTTGCAGCAGCATTGGCATCATCTGGAAGTTGAACTGCATTGCGGCTGACCTTTTCAGGTGAGAAAACCTTGTTAACCACAGTGGGAGAGCCAGCTTGGCCGATTTTTGCCGCATTCAGTTGTAAATCATTTTCGTTCCATGAAGTGATTTCTTGGTCAAAACTTAAGACGATGTTGCGCGGTGTTTCATAACGTGGTTTGTTTAATTCACTTCTAGTTGTCACAACAGCAGGTAATGTAACTGTGATTTCCGATTCACTGTGGTCTAATAAACGTTTAGCCACTAGTTTATTATCACCGACAACGCGAAGATTATTGACATAAGTTGCTTGCGGTAGATTTAATTTTTGTGCGACTAACGGTCCAACTTGACCGGTATCAGCATCAATGGCTTGACGCCCAAAAATAACCATATCAACGTTACCAATTTTCTCGATGGCGGCGGCTAGTACTTCAGCGGTTGCTAGTGTATCTGAACCTGCGAAAGCACGTGAACTGAGTAAAATACCTTGATCGGCACCCATTGCTAATGCACTTCTTAATGCCATAATTGTGTCGTTTGGGCCCATTGACATGACAATGATTTCAGCGTCAGTTTCATCTTTGATTGCTAAAGCTGCTTCCAGAGCATTTTTATCAAAGGGGTTGATGATGCCAGCGACACCTTCACGAACTAAATTATTAGTTTTGGGATTGATCTTAACGTGATCAGTTTCTGGGACTTGTTTAATACCTACAACAATACGCATGATAAAACCTCCTATTTATCAAATTCTGCTTTAGCAATTTCCATATGCATTTTTTCAATGGTTCCTTCTGCAATTTCCAGAGCTCGGGCGTCACGAATGAGGTGTTCAATGGGGTATTCGCGACTGTAACCATAACCTGCCAAAATTTGTAAAGCATCGTCACCAGCCTTAACCGCAGATTTACTCCCAAACGTTTTAGCCATCGCGGCTTCTTCCATGTATGGTTGACCGTTTTGCTTTTTGATGGCTGCTTGTTGATAAACTAATTTGGTCAGCTCTTTGGCGATAGCAATATTGGCAACTTTTTGCTGGGTAACCTGAAGTTCGGTTAAAGGAGTATCCAAGGCCTTGCGTTCCTTAGCGTAATCAGTCGCAATTTTTAAAGCATGTTCCATAATGCCGGTTAGAACGGCGCCCATCAAAATACGAGCATCGTCATGCGCTTGTTCCGCGATTTCTAAACCTTGGCCCTGTTTTCCTAATAGGTGAGATTCCTCTACGACCACATTGTCCATGACAATTTCGCCAAAGGTTGTTCCACGTAGTCCAATGAAGTCTTCTTGCTTGCCATAACTGAATCCTGGCATATCTTTATCAACAACAAAACAAGAGAATTCATTTTCACCACTTCGAACCAGAACGACAAATACTTCAGCAGTTCCACCGTTAGTAATCATGACCTTATCACCATTTAAAACCCAATGATTTCCTTCTTTAGTTGCAGTTGAAGAAATTCCTTTGGGATTTGAACCACCAGAAGGTTCAGTATTTGAAAATGCAAAAATTCGTTTTGTTGCTGTAGGAAAATACTCTTTCAGCAGTGCCTCATTACCATACTTTTTAAATTGGTCTAACGTTTTGTAGTGACCTTCAAGCATGACCCCGACACTGGCATTGCCATAAGATAGATCATTAATTGTTTGAGCAGTAGCTACTGGGTCAAAATCTGCACCGTCATATTCAAGAGGTAAGGTCAGTCCTAAAAATCCTGTCTTAATCAATTTATTAAAGATATCATTTACCAATTTTCCTTGGTGATCAATTTCTAAATCAAAGGGGCTAACCTCATTTTTAGTAAAATCAGTTACCATTTGGTGCAACATAGTTTGTTTGTCAGTAAATCTATTATCAAACATCGTATAGCGCTCCTTTCTGCTCATTTTTTCACAAATTTATAAAAACGCTTACATCTATATTAAACTGTATTGTCAATCGGAAGTCAATATATATTTTTGGAATATTATGTAATTCAAGCAATATATTAGCTTTTTTACAGTTTGAAGACTAGAATCGACCCAGATAAGGTTGAGGGGGCAATACGGTATTCTTTTTGTATAATTTCACGCTACTTTGTATGTTGCTAGTCACTTGTTTATACATACTACTGGCTAATTTTTTGTTAACAAGTTAATTTATTGCAGATTAATATATAGGGTTGTTTTTTTTTTTAGGTAAAAATTACTTTGTTAACGGTGTGTTGTAAATTTTGTACAAAGTATTTGAAACTGCTTTATGAAGTGCTAGTATACAGTTGTGTAAATAAGAATAGGTCAAACTTTAATGTTAAAAGAGGGTCATCGAATGGCATATAAAAAATTAAGAAAATTAGCCAAAGATAGTAGTGTTGAAAAGAAACGTTTTAAATTGTACAAGTCCGGACGTAATTGGATGGTAGCTGGTCTAGCTACAGTTACTTTTGGTTTGGCGCAACTTGGCTTTTCACAGATACAGTCTGTTCATGCTGATACGACTGATGATGAGGTAAGTGCAACAAGTGCTGCCGGCGCAAACACGAATATTCAAGAGAAAACAGTTGCGTTATCAACGGCTGCAGCAAGTGGACAACCTTCAGTAGTACAAAATGGGAATGATAGTGGTAGTGGTAGTGGATCATCTTCTGTAGCCCATAGTTCATTCGCTGCACAATCAAGTGCATCTGCAGATCCAAGTGCCACAAATAGTTCAGTGGCTGCACAATCAAGTACATCTGCAGATTCAAGTACCGCAAATAGTTCAGCCACTGCACAATCAAGTGACTCGACAGGATCTACTGCACCAGTCAGTTCAGTCACACCGCAAGTGAAAACGTTTGTGGATGCAACTTTTCAAGCTGCAGCAGCTGATCCTGCAGGTACAACTACAACATTGCCTGCTGGATTTAGTGTGAGTGATCCTGACTATCCATCTGGTACTTATCATTATTCTGAAGACAGCAACTGGTATACTTTTGCACAGATGAACTCAGTAACGTTTGCGATTGACCGAACTGATTTAAAAACTATTCAAATTGGAATTGTAGGTGCTGATGGTACATTAAGTCAGGTTCAAAATTTGCCAACAGACGGCAGCTCCCTGACATATGGTGGGCTCGTAATTCACAATGATGAAGATTCGATTTATGTAAATTCACCTTCAAGTATGTCATATATTTTTGATGTGCTTCAATATCCCGAAGGAACCAGTGGCTATAGTGGTTTTTCGTTTTTTAAGCCTCTGAAACAAACACAGAAAACAGAGTACCTTGACCAAAATGGAAAAGAAATTGCTGATTCCGTAACAATGACGGGACTATCGGGTCAGAAATATTCAACTTCTGCTTCTGATCAGTTAAGTGGTTATACGCCTACAGATTCTGGAAATACTGATGGGACTATGTCTCCTTGGATGGAAAATGGGCAACAAAGGAAACAGGTTGTTTACAATGCCGATGGTACAAAAAAAGGAACAATCACATATACAGTTGTCGATGTTAACAAAGGGACTATTGATTGGGTAGCGTCTGATGCAGTGAGTGATAAAGGTGAACTCACTTATGACAGTAAGACTGGTACAAAATCTTCTGGTAAAGCCTTTGGCAACTATACTGTAAAAAATCCATATATTCCCCAAACAACGAATATTACCTATACGTATAACGCACAAGATGTCACAATAAAAGTTAAATATGTTGATGAGAATGGTGTTGAAATTCAACCACAACAAGAGATTTCTAGTTTATATAACGAAGAAACAGATATACCTGAGCCTTCAATAACAGGTTATACTTATGATTCTTCTTATTTGGCAACTAAAACTGATAATCCCGCTTCATATACTGTGTCGGACTTAACAGCTGATAATATCGTCACATTACATTATCTTGCAAATGATGAAAACATAAATATTCAACATGTCGATGAAGCTGGTAATGTCATTGTCAATAAAGATGGTACTTCAACTGATACAGTTATTTCTGAAAAATATAATTCAATAATAGATCTTGCAAAAACAGATAAGAATTATGAAGTTTATGATTATGAAATAGATCCACAAAGTCCGAAGACGTATACAGTAGTTGACGGCGAAAACGATGTCATTTTGAAGTACATTCAACAACAGGATGTAACGGTTAATTATGTTGATCAAAATGGAAATGCCATTGATGCCACATTATTAACAAATGCGCCACAAACGTTAAAGGGAATCATTGGTGAGAATATTGCAGTGACAAGCCCTGCAATTGCTGGTTATTCTGCATATAAGAATAATCCTACAAACTATACGGTAGTGGATGGTACAAATAGTATCACCTTAAAGTATGTGCAAACAAAAATGACTGTTTCTGTTACAACCAGCGGAGATGGTGATTCATTTACCTATGTAATCGTGGATGGTAACGGAAATCCTATTACATCGGGTAATAGTGTTGATACAAATGATGCTAATAGTCCCAAATGGCCTAGTGGTTTAACCGCCGATCAAATTGCATCTCCTAATCCTAACAAATCAACTATGAACGATAATGATCTTGACAGGGTTATTTCGGAAACGGTTCAAGCATACACAGTCACTGCGTCTGGAACACAGTTAACATCACCCGCAAACAGTTACTATGAAGTTTATTTCACCAGACCTGCAACAATTGATTTTAGTGATCCAGACAATCCAACAGTGACCTATGGGGATTGGACAGCAGTTAAAGGGAAATTAACTTCAGAAGATTCAATACAAATGGGGCTAACACCGGGACTTGACTATACAAGTGCATATGTGCCAAAAGTTCAAGACAGTTCTAAAGGTCAAACGGTAGTTGCCTATGATGGTAACGGAAAAGAAATTCAACTTTCAAACATGTCTGTTGCTGGTGATTCCTATAAGGTAATTCCTGCGGTTCAAATGACACCAGATAGTAAAGATCTGACATACTATGTCATTACATTTAAAACAGATGTAGTTTCAAAGAACTTTACAAGAACTATTCATTATGAAACTGCTGATGGGACAACTCTAAAAGAAGATACCACGCAAAACGTTACTGTATCAAAACAGTCTCAACTTGACGTGACGACACCTGCAAGTCCAAAACTTGTATTGACTGATTGGTCAGGTAATCCTGACGCATTCGCTGCAGTAGAAGCACCTGTTATTGAAGGATATACGGCTACTAATAATGCTAGTGAGGCCACAGTTGACGGAGATACTACTGCAACCAACACTGAAGTCACAATTGTTTACACACCAAATTCAACTACTGCTGATGTCGTAATCAATACAAATGATGGACCAAAAACGGTCACAACCGTGACGGGCACAACTGGGCAAACAATCCAAGTGACAGTGCCAGTTAAGCCAGGCTACACAGCTGCTCCTACAACTGTGCCAGCCACAGTTAACCCAGATGGAACGATTACGACAACTGAAAAGGTTACCTATACGCCGGAGACTCATGACTATAGCATTACACCTGTTGATGCAG
>NZ_BAAHWX010000015.1:0-29865 GCF_054784995.1 Paucilactobacillus salsurae
CCTGATTTAATGCTTTCCATGGTTCAAATAAGTTATTAATCACGATTAATGATTTATTTGAGCTGTGGAAGGTAAACGCGGTTCTGAATGTCTCTTAAAACCTGTCTCAAATATTGACTTCAATCCAAGGTAACATTTTGAAACAGTTACAAAATGAACAAGAAACACAAAAAGAATTTGTAAACTATTGGGAAGAACCTAATTTTCGTGTTGGATTTATTTATAGCAAATTATTTTGGCAAGGATCAAGAGTCACTATCGATTATCTTTGCGATACCTTGTCGGTTAGTCGGAGCACGATTAATACAGATTTGAAACGATTAAAAGAAATTGCACACAAGACCGGTATTGAAGTTGTTTTTGATAAACAAAAAGGTTTTTTGTTGGAAGCATCAGAATTAAAAAAACGTAATTTGTATTTTGAGTTTTTAAAATTTCTAAAGCAATTTAGTTATGACTTTGAAATCGTTACTAACGACAATCAGATGTTAATTTCTCAATGGTTGAGAGATTTAGAAAAAGCATTGATGTTGAAATTTACTTACACCAGCTTCAAAAGATTAATAACTAAAATTAATGTGATTGTTAAAAGAATTATGGATGATCGCGTTATTGAGCCCTCTAATCGTGAAATAGAAATTCCAAACTATGAAATGCACATTATCATTGAAGCAATTCGCAATTTAGAAAATCTGTTTATGATTCGTTTTACAACAGCTGAACTCAACTATTTAGCACAACAAGTGTATGCCAGTTCTCAAATTAAGAATGAAGTTGTTTCAAAAGGATATAATGTCCAAATTAATATGATGGTTAGCGAATTCATCGAAATGGTTAGCACACAATTAAAAATAAATTTAGCATTAGATGATGATTTATTTAACTATTTAGCACTGCATTTTAAAGCAACACTGACGAAAAGCGAATATGCTACCAGTACTTTAATTACTAAAGAAACGTTTGATGGTATCCGTAATTCTTATTCTTCTATCTATAATCACGTTAAGAAAAGTATTGAGTTGTTGAATGATGAAACGTTTTTTGCATTTAAAAATGAACACGAATACATGTTTTTGACACTGCATATTGTGTCTTCCATTGAAAAAATTAAAGACAAAATGGCAAAACAACTTCATATTTTATTAGTTTGTCATATGGGGGTTGGAACATCTCAATTTTTAAAATATCGCTTAAGTCAAGCCCTATCAGCCCATCTTGAAATTGCGACGGTTGAAGATATAAGCCAAAAAATTGATCAGTCGGACATGATTATCTCTACTGTACATTTGGAAGACTTAACAATTCCATATGTGAAAACATCTCCGTTATTGACAGAGATTGATTTGAAGAAAGTAGAACAGTTACAAACGACTCTGATCAATAAAAAAATAATCAAGCAAAGGAAGGAGGTAAAAATAAATCCAATGTTAAAAGAACTATTAACTACAGATACAATTGCAACTGGAGTTGAAGTCAATTCCTGGGAAGAAGCGATTGTTGCAGGTGGTCACTTATTAGAAAAAAATAGTTTCATCGAACCTCAATATACGCAAGCAATGATTGGTGCAGTAAAAAAGTTTGGACCTTACATTGTCATTGCACCACATATTGCACTGGCACATGCCAGTTCGAAAGATGGTGTGAATGAAATCAGCATGAGTCTTAGTATTTTAGACAGACCGGTTGCGTTTGGCAATCAAGAAAATGATCCTGTTAATATTGTCATTTGTTTAGCAGCCATTGATCATCACAGCCATTTAAAAGCTTTGTCTGAACTGGTTAAGAAACTAACTGATGAAACATTTATTAACATTTTGAATTCAGCTGATAAAGAAAAAATTATTGCATATATCGAACAAAATACTAATTAAAGAGGAGAAATATAAAATGCATATATTAACAGTATGTGGTATGGGATCTGGTTCGTCATTGATTTTAAAAATGAACATTGACGAAATTTTAGAAGATATGAACATCGATGCTGATGTTGAGGCATGCGATATCGGCTCAGTAGCGGCTCATGATGTAGATTTGATTTTTGCTACACAAGATTTTGAAGATCCGCTGGCAGAGTTTGATGTGGACAAGGTGTTTTTAGCGAATGTTGTTGACAAGAATGCAATTGCCGCAAAAGTTCAAAATTATTTTGATCAAAAGGGGGAATAGTTAATGAATTTCATTTTTAGTTTTTTTAATCAACCTGCAATTATTATTGGCGTTATTGCTCTTATTGGTTTAATTGCATTAAAACGTCCAGTAGACAAAATTATCACAGGTACGTTTAAAACGGTGATTGGATTCGTTATTTTGTCGCAAGGTGGCAATATCATTTCCAGTGCCTTAACCAATTTGTCGCCCGCATTTGAAAGCGCTTTCAACGTTCGCGGGGTGATTCCTTCTAATGAAGCTGTAATCGGTACTGCGCAAAAGATGTTTGGGTCTGAAATGGCTTTAATTATGGCCTTCGGGTTTTTATGTAATATTTTAATCGCCAGATTTACTAAATTTAAGTACATCTTTTTATCAGGACACCACATTTTATTCATGTCAGCATTGTTATCAGCAGTGTTGAGTACACTTGGTTTTAAAGGTCCAGAATTAGTAATCGTTGGTTCAATTTTCTTAGGAATTGTAATGACATTGTCCCCAGCTGTAACCCAGCCTTTTTATCGCAAAGTGACGGGTAATGATAACGTGGCAATGGGACATTTTAACGGAATTAGTTATTGTTTGTCACCAATGATTAGTAAGTTGGTCGGAAATAAAGAACACTCGACTGAATCAATTAAAATGCCGAAAAAATTGAGCTTTTTCAAAGATAATACAATTAGTACGGCACTTGTTATGCTGATTTTATATGTTGTGACCTTCTTACTTGCCAAAAAATCTGTAGTATTGAAGTTATCTGAAGGTGACAATATTGTGATGTTTGCGATTATGCAGGCGATTATTTTTACAGCCGGATTCGTTGTTGTCTTGCAAGGTGTTCGGATGATGTTAGCAGAAATTGTTCCTGCATTTAAAGGAATTTCACAAAAAATTGTCCCTGATGCCACCCCAGCTTTAGATGTTCCTGTTATCTTTCCATATGCCCCTAATGCGGTTTTGATTGGCTTTGTTTCTTCAACGGTTGGTGGACTGATCGTATTTGCATTGCTACCATTATCGTCATTGCCAATTATCATTCCAGGATTAATTAATCTGTTCTTCGTTGGTGCTGGTGTTGGTGTTTTATCAAATGCTGTGGGCGGAATTCGTGGCACGATTGTTGGCGGACTCTTTAACGGTGCGTTAATTACTTTCCTACCTGCATTGATGTTGCCAGTGCTTGGTAAATTAGGGTTCAATAATTCTACCTTTGGAGACGCTGATTTTGCCGTAGTTGGAATTACAATTGGCCATATTGGTCAATCACTTGGAAAAGCAGGTATATACGGCTTATTAGTTGTATTACTCCTAATTCTCGGTGTGGGATCTGTAATCAAAGCTCATAAAGAAGTGAAAGATCCTGAGATACCAGATGAAGTAGATCCTGTATAGTAAAGGAATGAACGTAATGTCTTTTGAAAAGTATGCGAAAATATTAGTTGACCGTCGTCCAGTTTTAAAACAAAGTGTCAGTCAAATTGAAGATGCCTATGAAATACTTTTAACCACCGTTCAAAATGGTGGCACCATTTTTACGTGTGGAAATGGCGGCAGTAATGCGGATAGTTATCATATCGTGGGTGAGCTTTTAAAATCCTTTGAAAAAGAGCGACCACTTTCTCATGAGATAATGCAAAAAATCAAAGAAAGATATCCGCAAAATGCCACCAAACTGAAGCATCTTGAAAGTGGGATTAAAGCAATTGCTTTAGGTGCTCAAACTGCACTTGTAACAGCATTTGCTAATGATGTTGATCCAGATTTAGTATTTGGTCAAGAATTATTAAATTTAGGAAGTAAACAAGACACGCTCATTTGTTTGTCGACTTCAGGAGATTCTAAAAACGTGATGTATGCTGCGATGGTGGCGGAAATTATTGGAATGGAGGTTATTTTAATCACGGGACAGCGATTAGGTGATATCTCCAGCTATGCAACCAAAGTGATTAATGTGCCAGAAACTGAAACTTACAAAGTGCAGGAATTGCATATTCCAATTTACCATTGTTTGTGTTTGGCTTTGGAAGACAGAATTTATGCATCTTAAATTAATCAAAAATGGATTGAGACTAGTCTCAATCCATTTTTTTTCTTCAAAATAAATGGTACCAAAAATTGTAATCGTTATTTCAACTGCAAATCCTCGTTATAGTACTGCGTATACGAAATGTAACAAGCAATTACGCAGCCAATACTGGTCGATCCGAGCAACATAAAACTAACCATAATCTGATACATGATGGCTTTGGTCGGATCAATCCCAGCAAAAATCAAACCAGACATCATGCCGGGTAAACTGACAAGGCCAACCGTTTTAGCAGAATCAATGGAGGGCATCATTCCAGAACGGATGGCTTCGCGCACGATTTGAATCGATGACTGTTTTCGATCAGCGCCAAGTGCTAAGCGTTCTAGAACACCTTGTCGTTGATCGTGAAACGCAGTATTCATATTTCGATAGGACAACCCAATGGCAATCATCACGTTACTAGCAATCATCCCCGAAATTGGCACAATTTGGCTGGGCGTGAAACGCACGGCGTGGGCCAATACGAGTAAAAGAATGGTTGTCGCAGTCGCTGTGGTGATGGCAAGAAGACTAATTACAAAGCCATGTTGAATCGATGCAGCTCGTTTTTTTGCATTAGCAGCTGCATTTAAAATAATAATGGCCATCATCAGTAAGGTTAACCACAAGCGATCAATCGCAATCACATAAGTTAACACGTAACCGACCACGGTCAATTGTACAATGGCACGTAAAACAGCGATAATCATGTCTTTTTCTAGTCCAATTTTTTCGTGGAAACTAATAATTAAAGCAATTGCCACCAAGGCAACGGCAAATAATAATGCGGTTGGGCTCACAATCAAGTTGTTATTCATGAGGGACCTCCAGACGACCATTTTTAATAGTGATTATGTCCTTAGCTTCACTAATTTCTGTTTCATCATGGGTGACAGACAAAATGGTGATGCCATCGTGGTGATATTGTTCCATTAAGCGATGAACAATGTGTTTGGTATCGGCATCAAGGCCAGCAGAAATTTCATCAAGTAAGAGCACTTGTGGTGGAAAAAGAAGATTACGGATTAAGGCAACACGCTGCTTTTCACCACCGGATAATTCGGTAATTGGTTGCGTCAGCATATCAGGTGACAAATCAACAGATTTCAGTGCTTGATGCACTTTTTGTTCGTCAACTGCTTGATTACGAATAGAAAATGGAAAGCTTAAGTTATCAGCGACTGTTTCACCGAATAAACTGGGTTGTTGGAAACAATAAGAAACTAGTTTACGGTATTCTGGTTTGGTGTAATCAGATTGTGGTTGTCCCTGGTATAAGATTGAGCCACTAGTGGGGGTCAGCAGCGTGGCTAATAAGCGTAATAAGGTGCTTTTGCCAGATCCGGACGGACCGACAACGGTAGTATACGAGCCAGCTGCAATAGATAAATTAATATCGGTTAACACAGCTTTGTGATCAGGATGATAGCTGAGCTGCTTAATTGTGAAAGTTGGTTGCATTTTGCTACTCCTTAGTAAATTTGTTTATCATATAATAAATACTATATCATGACTGAATAAACAAAACAGCTAGTTAATCAATTCAAACGTATTTATTAGGGAGACACCAGATCATAGTGAGTATTTAACTCATTAATGTTTTAAATGGACTTTAATAAATTTTGGTAACGTATTAATTTTAATGCCGTGCCCCAAAAATAAGAGCCATTGAGCAAATTGAGCATTCTCAAGATCAGATTGTGATTCTAAATAACCTGTAACCGTGCCACTTGATTGAAACGGGTTGGTAAACGCTAGTTTCATTGTTGCCGGGTGATATTTTTGATATTGATGAATGGCAGGTGCATCCAAATCAATGTTGATATTTGTTAATTGCAGATGTTGTGACATTTTATTACGAATGTTTTTTTCAGATAACTGTTCAGTGTCTGATAATTCAGTGATTGCCGTAATTGAACCGGCATTAATCAATCGATTTTGCCCATTTTTTAAATCAAAACACTCCACAAACCAATGGCCAGCATCGCGTAATAGATGATGTAAGTAAATTGAGATACGTTTATCGCCAACCTGTAACTGCATATAACGACTAGCCAAAATTTGACTGATGAGCAGATCAATAATCGGTTCAGCAATATCAGCTAATTCTAGCAAATCAGGATTATTGGGATTAGTCCCCGGAAATACGAAAACTTCATTTAAAGTAATTAGGCTGTCTTGTTGGTTTTGGGGGATTAAGGCCAGCAGTTTTTCGGCGAGCTGCTGACGACTTTTTAAGTACGGAAGTTGTTGATTGCGTGACGCCAAAAATGCTAAAAATAGTGCCTTAACTTCATCTGTTGTAAATTGAATCGCAGGCAACAGTGAATTGTTCAACACAAAATAGCCACCATCTCGACCAACTTCTGATTCTAGTGGCATACCCATCTCTTCAATTTCACGAATATCACGAATGGCAGTGGATCGTGAAATGTGAAATTCAGTCATCAGTTCATTTAAAGTGAAGTACGAGCGATTGTTGATATAGCGCATAATAACGTTGACACGTTCAAATTTTTTCATCTAGTCCTCCAAATAGTGTCAAGTTTTGATACTATTAGCTGCTATTATAACTGACATAGACAAATAATAAAATATTGATGGAGGTCATTTAACTATGGCAGATTATGTAATTGAAACAAAAGACAGTTTTAACGTTTTAGGAATTGGAACCGAATTAACCAGTCACTATGATGATTTTGCGGGCCTCGCTGCTGAAAAAGATCACTTCTGGAAGCAAGAAATGAGTAATGGGGATGTTGATAAATTAAAAGCGATTGCGAGTGATGACGATTTATTTGTTGTTAATGAAGCGATTAACAACAAAATGATGCATTACATGGGTGTCACAACGAGTCAAGCCTTGCCAGAGGCGACGCGAGACATTCAATTTCCAAGTGGTGAATATTTGGTGGTAAAAGGTACAGCCGCTTCAGCACAAGAATTAAGTGAAACATTGACTAATACAACGTTTGGACAAGTATTAGGTGAAGCGAGTGAAGTGTCATATGTGGGTGGCCCTAATGCAGCTGTGATAATGGGTCAAACCGATGGTAATTATTATGGCGAAATGTGGTTGCCAGTGGTGAGAAACTAAGGTAAATCACGAGTTAATAGTTGATAATACAAACAAGAATCGCTAGAATTATGTTTGTAGGGCGTCCTTAGTGTAATGGATAGCACATGAGATTTCGGTCCTCATGATCCGAGTTCGACTCTCGGGGGACGCATAGGCTGCAAATGTTAAAACCAGAGATCAAATTTTTTAATTTGATCTCTGGTTTATTAATTATGTTGTGAAAATTTTTAGCAAATCAAATGATTTACTAAGACTAGTTTCATACGTCGTTATATTTTTTTAGGTTATTTATATATGTGAAGCAATAAGCTACTAAGGCAAAATTTCTATACTTTTTAGAATTAAATCAATGAATCGCTTACTAGCAATTGGCAAAGTTTTTGAATCTTGCTCAATAATACCAATTTTCCGAGATAATGCTGGCTGAATTGGAATTATTGCTATTTTGTATGCTGTTTTTTGCAACACTAGTTCGGGCAAAATACTGACACCCATACCAGATTCAATCATCGACAAAATCGAGTAGTCATCATGAATCCGCATTTTAACTTTTGGCTTTAAGTTTGCATTTTCAAAAGCAGTAAGTGGCTCGCTAAAAGAGCCTTCTTCAAGTTCTAAAAAAGGTTCTTGTGATAATTCTTGTAAGGTGACAAACTTTTTATTTGCTAAACGGTGATCTATTGGCACTACCGCTTTTAGCACACCAGTTTTAATTAAATGAACTTTATGTTTAGGTAATGCATCCGGATTAACAAACCCAAAGTCGATTTGTTTAGTACGAATCCACTCAGGAATTGTATCATAGTCACCTTGGTGAAGGATAAACTTAACATTCGGATATTGTTTTTGAAATGTATTGATTAAGTTTGGCAACCAGTGAGCTGAAATACTTGAAATGGTTCCAATTCGAATAATTCCTGAATTAAGATGTTTTAGATCATCTACTTTTTCAGACATATGCTGGTACACGTTTAGAGTGCTTTGAATAAAAGGGTAGAGTTCCTTTCCTTCAGGAGTCAAATAAACACCGGATCGAGAACGATAGATCAGTTTTAAATCAAACTCAGATTCAAGAGAAGCAATCATTTGACTAATGGCAGACTGTGTATAGCCAAGCGCATGAGCTGCTTTTGTAAAGCTATTCAACGATAATATGGTTTGTAGTGCAAGTAATCGATTAATGACAAATCACTCTTTCTAATTTTAATATCAAAATTATTCGTTTTACTAATGGACAAAATTAATGTAGCATTTAAGTTAATAAAGAGCAAGCAAGGCATTTTTTGACTGAATTACTTGCAATTAAGCAACAATAGGACGGAGATAAAGCGATGTTAAAAAATTATGTTGTTGATGCATTTACGAATAAAATATTTACCGGAAATCCCGCAGCCGTGATATTTCTTGATGAATTTCTTGAAAAAGAGTTTATGCAAAAGCTTGCTGTTGAAAATAGGTTTTCTGAAACTGCTTTTGCCGTAAAACAAGATGATACACATTACAAATTGCGTTGGTTTACACCGGGTGGTGAAATTGATTTATGTGGTCACGCTACTTTAGCTACGGGCTACCTTGTATTTAGATATGATGCTCCTAAAAATAGTAATACAGTCTTTTTTGAAACTTTGAGCGGTGAACTTTCAGTTACAAAAGTAAATAATCTGTATCAAATGAGTTTTCCGTCGTATCAACTGAAACAAATCGCGGTTACTGATGAAATGTCACAGGCCTTTGGCATGACACCCATAGAAGCTTATGTGGGTCGTGACTTACTCTGCGTATTTTCAGATGGAACAGATTTAACAAGATTGACACCCAATTATTCCAAATTAGGGCAATTGGAGGGCCTTTTGCAACACGCAACAACAACTAGCAAAAATTATGATTGTGAGTCGCGTTCATTTGCACCCAAACTTGATGTCCCAGAAGATCCAGTATGTGGAAGCGGTCATTGCCACATCGTTCCTTACTGGGCAAAACGGTTAAATAAAAAGAAAATTACAGCTTATCAAGCATCAACACGATCCGGAATTTTATATTGTGAGTATCAAAATTCGAGAACTTTATTAAGTGGTGAAGCTGTTCAATATGCTGTGAGTGAACTTAATATTCAAATTTAACTCTCGAAGTACCATAGAAGAAATGTTAAGTCATCACAATATGTATTAAAGAAAATCAAATTGATGAAAGGTTGAATTTTTTTGTGTATGAATTGAACTCAATACCACTTCTCAGATTGATTGCCGAATTTTGTTTGCTATCAGCCTAAACTACCTTATACTAAGAATGTCGTAAAAAAATATAACAGAGGAAATCATGGGAATCTCTGTATGTAAATAGTGGGTGTTACATAAAAAATGAAGTTAAAAGAAGAAGCTGCATTAAATGGATTAGTAACTGGCCTTGAAAACGAAATTAACAGTCAGTTGAAAAATTGGCTTATCGGCAATAACATTTTTAATATTTTAGGATTACAACGAAATGAGATCAGACACAGTAATTTTATTGCTTGGCTGGTCAATCCAAGTGCAAATCGTGTATTTGGTGATTATTTTTTAAAAAAAATATTACTTACGGTTATCAAGAATGGTAGCGTGAACGATCTTTCTGAACTTAATGTGATGCTAAATGACTATTCAGATGCTACTGTGCTACGGGAATATCACAATATAGATATTTTAATCAAATCTGCCAATCAACGAACAAAAATTGTTATTGAAAATAAAATTGATTCTCAACAGCATGATCAGCAGTTACAAAGGTACCAGAAATTTGTTCAAAAAAATTCGAATAAAGACGACAAATTGATATTTATCTATTTAACTATCGATGGAGATGATCCTAAGGCTGAGGGATGGCAACGGCTCTCATACACTGACGTTCTTGAAATTCTTCAAAACATGATGAATCGTGCTTATGACGAGAGCATAGAACTACAGTATGTTCGAGATTATATCAATTTATTGAAGGTGAATATTGTGCGCGACGAAGAATTAACTAAAACTGTTGAAAAAATATATGCTAAATATCACGATGCGATTGATTTAATCATAGAAAATTTACCAAACGCGTCTAATCAAATTAATGAAGATGTGACTACGGCAATCAAAGAGCTGGAAAATAAAATTGGAATTGACCCGTTTAGCGAAGATGATGGTGGAAAAACCCTGATGCGATTTAAAACGCCTAAGATGGACAAAGTATTTAAAAATTGGCAACCTGTTAAAGGCGCAACTGGATGGCATTCCGGATCGCCTTATTTTTGGGAACTTAAAATTCCTGTAGCAGGTCGTGCTCAAATGCAATTGGCTTTTCATGCTGAGAACCAAACTGTAGAAACAATTAAAGAAATTAATGAATTTTTAGTTGCACATAACACAAAGGAATTAAGTGCAACTAGTAAGTGGCGATTATTAAGAGAAAAATGGTCGTTCAATTTTGAAGAGGCTAGAACTCCCAAAGACATTGTAAATTTAGATAAGTATTCTGAGAAATTTGTGCAAAAAGAAATTGAGCGGCTGTTAAAAATCGCGGTACAATTTGAATAGACTTCATCTAAACTTGCGAAACAATACAAAAAAACTGGTAAGTAAATTTATTTTTACTTACCAGTTTTTTATAAAAGAGTTGTCGCGATTAAGTATGTTTAATCTTCCAATTCTTGATAATCAAAATAGTCAAACGTAGCTGGCGTATCGTAACCAGAATAATCGACAGCTGCTAGACCAACAAAGGCACCAGTGAAGAAACCACCGTAGTGTTGTAAGACATAATCATCTGAAAGAATTGCCGCATCCAGTGTGACCGGAATTTCATGCCATTCATTGCCATCAAATGAGTATTCATACGTATAATTGAGTTCACGAACTTTTGTACGGAACCAAACGTATTCAGTACCTTCAGGAATTTTAATTGCGTCATCTTTTAGAAATGATGTGTAGTTGTTGTTATCGTTTTGACCTACTTCGATGACATGACCATTTTTTTCATTCCAAGTAACGAAGACAAATGACCAGTGACGATCGTTATAGAAGTTGGTTAAGCCAGCCATTTGTTGATAATTAAATGGATCAAACTTAACTTTGGTTTCAGCATTGAAATTGAAAGCTTGCCATCTTTGCGCAATCATTGAAACATCAAATGTGCTAGCTAAAGATTGGCGACCAATCAATGTAAGTTTCCCATCACCAAAAGAGCCTTTTTGGCTGGTGAATGGTTCTCTTAAGGTATTCCAATCATAATCCAAAGTGTCTGAGTCAAATTCATCATGACGGCTATGAGTTAATGGAGCATCAGTTTTAATTGCATCAGTTGGTGCATCAACTTCAACTTGACCACCATGACCGCCGACGATTCGTGGCCAACCATCATTATCCCAATTTACTTTTTGAATAGAAGTTTCACGACCAAGTGTACACCAACCGAGCGGATCATGAGATGATTCAGTAGGATGGTTGAGGGGACGACCTACTAGTGATGCATAGTACCATTCGCCACTTGGTGTATTACATAAAGCACCATGGCCTTGTTTTTGTAAATAGAAATCAGGAGTATCAAAGTTAGTAATGAATGGACCATCTGGTTCAGTTTCAAATGAATGGGCATCTAGTGTTTTTGAACGAGATACGACTTCTTCATGAGTCCAAACTGTTCCACCTTGAGCCGCAAACAAGTAATAATAACCGTTGATGTTATACAAATGTGGACCTTCCACTAGTTTGACATCAGTACCATCATAAATGGTACGGGCTGTTTCTGGTTTTAATTGCATTGTCTTCGTATCAAATTCTGTCAATGTAATTCCATTGAATGGATGGCGGTATTCACGGTGATCCCACGTTTGTTGAACCAGATATTTACGATTATCTGTATCATGAAAGAGGGATGCATCAAAACCGACACCGTTGATGCGAATCGGATCAGACCATGGACCGCGGATGTCAGAAGCAGTTGTTAAATAATTGGTCATATCTTTGAATGAACCTTCAGTAATTTTAACATCTGTATAGATAAGCCAAAATTTACCGTTAGCATATGACAAATCAGGTGCCCAAATTCCACCAGAAGATGGATTTACCTTCATATCAAGCAGAGTAGTCGTTGAAAGAGGAGATGGAAGTAAGTTCCAGTGCACCAAATCTTTGGACTCGTGTAAACGAACTCCAGGGAACCATTCAAAGGTTGAATTAGCGATGTAATACGTATCACCAACACGAATGAAACTAGGATCAGCATTAAAACCAGGTAAAACAGGATTTTTAATTTTCATGGTAATGTCCTTTCTAACTTTATTAATTTGTAACGCTAAAAATACGAATAACTAGCCGTTTTTACAATTTACCTTGAGATTTGCGTTCGTCGATTTCTTGATTAATTTGTTCAACGTCAGCATCACTTAGTGGGTAGCGGCTCATGATAAACATCGCAACAACAGCTAACACGATTGGAATCCAGATCATTGACCAAGTAATTCCGCTCATGGCACTAGCTGATTGAGTAGCCTTGCTACCATCAAAGTGTAAAGCAGCATTAATGTAGCCAGGAATAATTCCACCAAGCGCTAACCCGATCTTAAAGAATAATCCCATCAACGCATTAATAATTCCGGCAACCCGTTTTTTTGATTTATATTCACCAAATGAAACAACTTCAGGAACTAATGACCACATGTAACCAGTGGCAGCTGTAATTCCCCCATTGTTGAAGGAAACGACCAAAGTATCCCATTGCGATGCTATTCTTGAATGCTGGTAATGACCAAACATAAAGGACAATTTGTCCAACGATAAATAATACTAAGAAAATATAGAAGAATTGTTTCTTACCAATTTTTTTACGAACAATTGGCCATAAGAAAACTAAGAAAATACCAGGAATTGATCCGATTAAGTTAATAGAAGCAAGCCATTCGGGATGCCCAATGTTGTATTGGATGAAGAAGGCTTCGGTTGTATTACCAAAGAACATGAATGTAAAAGCAATTAAGAAGAATAATCCTAAAATAAGTAAAGGTTTGTTACGTTTTAATTCACCAAATAAATCGCTGAATTTAACGTTGTCAGTTTCTTCTGCAGTTGGCAACACACGTTCTTTAATACCAGTATAGGTTCCCATTAACATGATAAAACCGATAATCATGTAAATTGACATGACCAAAAAGTAAGCCCCACCAGCATGTGGAGATGTGTAGTCACCCAGATTCATATGAATGCCAAAGAATCCAATGTTTTTGGAAACTTTATTTGGTGAAGCGAGTTGAACAAATAATGGTAAGAAAGTATAAACCAACAAATTACCAATGTTTGCTTCGGTCATACGAACTGTCGTTAGTGTTGAAACCTCATCGTTATCACGTGTTAAGGAAGCATTTAAGGCACCATAAGGGATATTAACAATTGAATATGTTAATGCGGTTAAGAGGTAGGCGATAAATGCATATGGCACACTCCCTCTGATTGAAGCAATTGGCAGAAACAAGCAAGCAGAAAAAATTGTCAATGGAATACCAGCGTACAGAAGCCAAGGACGATATTTTCCTGATTTAAAAGTGTGACGGTCAATTACAGTTCCAATCCATGGATCCCAAAAAACGTTGACCCATCGTACAACTAGAAAAATTGTTGCACCAGCGGCCGCAGAAATTCCATAAACCGTTGTGAGATAAAATAATAGCATTGAACCAATGGTACCAAAGATTAAATTTTGAGCTAAATCTCCTGCCCCGTATGAAATTCGTTCACGCCAGGACAATTTGGCAAATTCATCGTTGGTAGATGTCTGTGAATTAGACGCCATAATAGTGAACCTTCCTTTCGTTGTTCCCCTTTAGGAAACAAGCATTTAAAATAATAGCGCTATGGAAAAAATAGGAAACTTCAACGTTTATTAAACAAACGAAGATAGAAAATAACTGCAGCTTATTTTCATCCTAATGTTAATATCATCATTGTAAACGCTTGCAAATGAGTGGTCTATATCCATTACTAACGGTATTTTGTCAAATTGTGAACAAAAATAAATACAAATAATTCATATTAATTCGCAAATAATAGCATATTATTCAAAAAATCCACTATCTTTGATTGCCCGAACAGCCCGTTTATGTAAAATTTGTGATTGGTATTTGCTAGGTGTCAAATTTGACCATTTTTTAAACTGTTTGCTGAAATTTGACAAACTTTCAAAGCCTACCATAAAAGCAATTTCTTCAATGGAGTAGTCGGGAATTCCTAACAACATTTTGGCTTTTTTATATTTTTGTTCCTCAATAAAGTGCAGTGGCGTTGTTCCGTAAACTTTACGAAAAACGCGATGACCGTACCCAGTGCTAATGTTCAAGGTATCGCAAATTGAACCAATGCGTAGAGCTTTAAAATCGCTGTTTTCTAAGCTACTTTCGATCATTGTCGACATTGAGCGTGCCAATTGTGCTTCGCGGGAACTATATTTTTTATGACTTTGTGGTGCAATTTTAGGCAAGATATGAATTAGATTGATCAAATAATTGAAAAAAGTAATTTCGATTTGTAAATCGCGCTCCTCGTCAGATAATGAATGTTCACTTGCAAAAGTAAGCATGTCAGCCATTGTGGCAATTGAAGTTTTGGCAATCGGATTATCTGAACGAATAGGAGCATTTGAAATATCACTGATAATTTCCGATTTTAGTTTTAAGCTTTCAATATTAAAATGAATGCAACTATAGGTCATGCTGTTTTCTTTACTGGCATTATAATTAATATGCAGTGTCCCTGGAGAAATAATGATGACGTCACCTGCACTATAGGTGACTGGCGCCTGGTTTTTGATCTGAGTTACTTGCTGGCCCTCCAAGACACACATTAATTCAAAGGCTTGATGTTTTTGTTCAAAAAAGCTCCAACCACCTGGCACCGTTCGCCTGTGGCCGCCAAACATGTGCAAACTAGATTCAATTACGGGTAAAGGAATAAATGTAGCCATAGAGAGACGCCTCACATTCAATTTAAATTTTTTTGATTACTTTGATTATATTATATTCATTTTTTGGTAAATTGTGAACAACAAACTTGTACTAATAAAGAACATATATTTAAAACTTATAAAACTTTTTTACTGTGACAAATTATTGAAAAAATCTAAAAAAAGAAAAATATTTTCGTTTTTGCAGGATAGTATTTTTGTAAAAAAAATTAAAAACTGTCATATGTTGAGTGTTTGACCTAGTTAACTATTTTAAGAAATGCTATTATTAATCAAAACTAGCGGAGGAGGACGTCCAAATGCGCAAGCACTGGTCGCTATTTTATGTCTCAATTTTGATTTTGACTGTTGTCGTGTCACTTTTGGCACAGATTGTGACGACGATAGGGTTTAATTTAACGCTTGGTCACTTTCTTACTAATCATTCAGAGACACTAAAATTAATTATGAATGCCGTGATAGATTTGGTGGGGTTTGGAATTTGGTGGGTACTGAATCACAGTATTTTTCAGGCTAAAATCAATTGGCGTGGTTTTGCCGGTAAAAGTAGGCAATGGCTCTTGTTGCTGCCAGTGCTAATTGTGGTGTTTGGGGATGCTACGCTTGGTGCACAATATGTACTCACACCGACGAATATTGTCATCGCCATTATTTTAGGATTATCTGTCGGCATACTAGAAGAATATATTTTTCGCGGAATTTTGGTAAATCAGTTGTATGCGCATTTTCACTTTGGGGCGTTAGCAACTGCCGGACTAAGTGGTTTAGCGTTTGGTGTGATTCATGGCATCAATGGACTCACAACTGGTAATTGGACGAATACTAGTTTTCAAATGTTAATGGCTTTAGGCTTAGGATTCTTTTTGGCTGCTATCTATTTGGTTACTAATAATTTATGGCTACCGATTGTATTCCACGCAATTATTGATGCGTTTGATCAAATCGCGTTTGGGTCATTAAGTAATAATGTTGGAATTAGTCCGGTAACGTCCACTATTTATTGTGTAGTTTTTCTTATTTTAGGAGTCGTCATTGTCAATCGTGGTACCGTTGCAATGGAACGTGAGCATGGATCACAACAACCAACTAATTCAGTTCATGAGGTGCAGTTTATGAAAAATGATACAGCTTCAAGTGAAGTCAGTTTGTGGAAAACTGTTGTGACGATTATTTTATTTGCTGGTGAGTTAATTTTGGCTTCTGTTTTAGTTCACCCGGGCCAGTCTAAGGCAACATCGGCCATCATTGTGGTCACAATTGCCGTCGTTGTTTTTCTGGGAATGCTGTGGATGTATCACGATTTATTAAGTGTTCATTGGCAAACCTATAAGCAGCACTTATTACGGAATTTAGTCATTGATTTTGGATTAACGATTGGAATCTATGTTCTATTAGCAATCGTCAGAAAGGGATTAGATGCTTTTTTTGGTGCCAATCAAGCAATGGCATTATCACACGATTTTCTCAGCGCACAGAGTGTTGCTTCTGCTAGCATTGCCTTGCTCTCAAGTTTGACCGTTCTGATGGCACCCTTTACTGAAGAACTAGCCTTTCGTCACGTATTTTTCATGCAGTGGCAAAAAAATCGTCTCTTATTGTTCCTTATGTTTTTTGTGTCATCGATCGCGTTTGGCTTGATTCATTGGAATAACTTCAATGGAGACGTGCTAAAAATGGTGCCATATATGTTTATTGGGGCCTACTTTGCTGTTATTTATTATTTCAGTAAGAACATTTGGCAAAATATCATGACCCACTTTATGTTTGATTTTGTGCAATTTGCGGCAGCAGTCTTTTTATTCATTTTTGCATTTTTTCAATAAACAAATCCGTTTGGAATGGAGAGACTCATTATGAAAGCAGCGATATTTCAAGATTTTGGAAAACCAGATCAAATTATCATCGACGATGTGCCAGTCCCGGTAGTAAGAGACGATGAAATTTTAGTTGAAGTGACCGCAGCATCGGTGAATCACGTCGATACATTTGTGCGAGCAGGAACATTTAAAACAGCTGTTACCACCCCACATATTATCGGACGTGACATGGTCGGAACTGTGACCAGAATTGGTGCTGATGTGGTTGGTTTTAACATTGGGGATTTAGTTTGGACCAATTCGATGGGATATGATGGCCGAATGGGCGTTACCTGTGAGTTTGTTGCGGTGCCACAAGACAGGCTATACCATATTCCAAAGCAGGTGGATCCAATACAGTTAGTAGCTGCTGTTCACAGTAGTGCAACGGCCAGCATTATATTGCAACGAATAATGCATGCAGTGACTGGACAAACAATTTTAATTGAGGGTGCAGGTGGTCATGTAGGTACCAAGATAGTTCAATTAGCTCAGGAGCGGGGGCAAGTTATAACAACCACTTCTGCGTCACGAGATTTTGACAAATTAAAGATAATGGGCTCTGTAAGATGTTTGGACTATCATGATGCAATCGATAATCTGAGCAACAGTTTCGATCACATTATCGATACTTCAGGTAAAGTCGAACTTGAAACGAATTTTGAACACCTGAATCAAGGTGGTGAAGTCACTTTGATTACGGCGCCCGCTAATAATCAATTTCAGTTTAATGTGTCACAGTTTTACACAAACCGTAAACAGTTGAACGGGTTTGTGATCAGTCATGCATCGGTCGAAGAGCTGTCAGAGGCCGCAACACAGTTAAACGAATTCTTTAAAAGAGGACTTTTATTGGATGATGATATCAATATTCTGCCTTTAACGGATGCGCGATTAGCACATGAACAAATAGAAAACGGACAACCTCATCGTCAACGGTTGATATTAAGGTTGAAGATTCAGTAATCAATATTGAGAGGTTAATGTTTGACACACCCGGGATGTTGACTTATGTTATTTGTAATAAAATCGGGAGGAACTTAATATGGTTAGTTTTAATGATCCAATGGAGTTTGCATCTGGTGTGACGCTTAAAAATCGATTAGTCATGTCACCAGTCACAACTGTCCAAAGTTTTTATGATGGTACGATTACCACTAATGAGATTAAGCACTACTCTGATCGAGCTAAAGGTGTCGGGGCAATTATTACGGGTTCGGCTAATGTACAAGATGGTGGCAAAGGTTGGCAAGGTGAACTAAGTATTGCTAGTGATGACAAATTACCTGAACTCAAACAATTAGCCAGTGCCATTCAAAATAATGGTGCTAAAGCTATCGTGCAAATTTTTCATGGTGGCCGAATGAGTAATCCAATTGCGTTAATGGGCCGACAGGCTGTTTCAGCTAGTGCCGTGGCAGCTCTGCATCGTGATCCAAATAAAAAATCACCAGTGCCACGTGAAATGACGGTCGATGACATTCATAAGACAGTTAAGGCATTTGGACAAGCCACACGACGGGCAATTGAAGCCGGATTTGATGGTGTTGAAATTCATGGCGCTAATAATTATCTGTTCCAACAATTCTTCTCTCCACAATCCAATCTACGAACAGATCAGTATGGTGGCTCGGTGGAAAAACGCTATACGTTTATTAAAGAAGTGATTGAGGAAGTCTTTGCAACTGTTGATGAGTATGCGCGCAGACCATTTGCAGTTGGCTATCGATTTTCGCCGGAGGAACATACTAATCCTGGCATTACACTCGATGATACTTTCTACTTATTGTCGCAACTCGTTGAGACTCGACTGGATTACCTCCATTTATCATTAGTGGATCATAACTACGTTTCTCACACAGCACAATACCAGGATAAACCACTTATTCAATACATTCATGAAGCAATTAATGGGCAAAAGCCTTTGGTTGGCGTTGGTGGTGTTCGTACTCGTGCAGATGTAAGTGAAGTCTTGCAAAATGCAGAAGTGGTAGCAGTAGCTCGCCAGTTAATTGTGGATCCTAACTGGGCAGAAAAATTAATCAATGGTCAAGATGAAGACATGATTAGCGCAGACTTTGAACAAGCAATCGAATATGCCAATTTAAGTCAACCGTTTTATCATTTTGTGGCGAACTGGATTAAATCAAAAAAGAAAGTTTAGAACCTTTGAAAAGCGCTATTCAGCAGTTTTAGTAGCACTTTTCTTTTTTTGTTAGAGATGTGGTATTATATCAAAAAAATAAACGTTTCTATCATTAATTATGCGGGGGGACAATCATGACGAAATTCCAGACAATCACAACTAAGAGCTTTCGAACCAATGTTGATCAACAAGTTAAGGCGCTACAAAATGATCCCGATTTAGTACTAAAAATTGGTAGTAAGCGTGATGAAAATCCGTTATATGTTGCGTCAAAACAAGGTGTTGCTCACTTTATTGCCCAAAAGCATTTTTTTAATGATGCTTATATGCAGTTAGGATTATTAAAATTAGATCAACCAGAAGCGTGGCAACGAACCAGCTTTTCGCCTAATTTAATTAAGGGTCTGTGTGCGCTTTTCAGTTTGGAAAATATGGTCTTACGTGAACTTTCTCAGTCACCAGATAATGTCTGGACGCAAACCAATATTGATCCGTATTTGAATGCCGGAATTAATCAAAAAATAACGGGAAAATTAGTCGATATCCAGACGATTAATCATTATTTGGTGTATTTCGCGGTTAAGGAAGAAACTTTATCGCTGCGCGACTATTTTCGTCGTCTGGCTCAAAAGAATTACGATTTGACATTATTTATCGGTCAATTAAATGGTTCACAGCGCGACGAATTATTGTCTTTGTTAAACATGACGTTTGAATTGTTAACGCAGGCGATGGAATTATCTTATGAAAACATTTCGTCTGTGAACGATCATGGCGACGACCAAAATAGTAAACGGCAAGAAAATATTGCTGATCAAGCCTATCAAACCTTACGGTGGGCGCATGCTAATTTAGGATTAAAAATACACAACTGGAAATTTACGCGGTTAGGATTGCTTCCAACTGAATAAAAAATGCAGCAACTTCGCAGCAAGCCGTAGAGTAGTGTATAATGTATAAAGCGGCAAAAATAGGGATAAAGAAAAGTTGTGATGTTATTTATGTTAGAAAAGCAAACGATCAGGATTCAATTGTGTTCAACATTACTAAAATTAATGGAAAAAACGCCCATCAATGATATAACAGTAACAAAGTTAGTTAAGTCTGCCCATGTGAGTCGCAGTAGCTTTTATGGCTATTTTGATTCAATTTATGATGTGCTTGATTTAACGGAAAATCAGCTATTGACACAGTTACCGACATATGCAGATTGTTTGCCTGGTCAATTTAACTATCAAATTTTTCGAGAAACGACACTTGAAATATTTACTGTCATGCAATCACATATAGATGCCTTTAGGATACTTAGCGGTGTGAATGCCATGAATTCTTTTCAGACGAAAATGGATCGTCGAGATGAGCCTGCTTACCAACAATTAATTCAAAGTATTCAACCGGATTTAACGATTGAAGAAAAACAGTTACTCACACAATACACACTTGGTGGACGTTGGCGTTTGTTTACTTGGTGGGAAAATCACGCAGATGAAATCACTGTTGATATGATGATGACTACAATGGACAAAGTCATAAAAAACATACCCATCGATAAATGATAATGATATAAAGAAATCTTTGTACATAATGACAGCTTTTGTACTAAACAAGTAGAAATAGAGTTGGGTATAATTAGTCTAATTATTTAAGAACAAATACTTGCAATTTTATTGATAAGAATTGAAATGTATAAATCTGCATAAATATGGATTATGTTTGGGTAATGAAGGAGGAAATTTCGTGGTTAATTCAAAGTTAGAACAGCGGAGTTGTCATGATAAACAGACACATACTATCAATTTAATCGGACAAACATTTGGTCGATTAACTGTGGTTGCGCGTAGTGAAAAGAAAACAAAAGATGGTAATTTACATTGGTTATGTCGTTGTTCATGTGGACATCTGACGACTGTCAATGGTTATCGGTTACGCCGCGGAGATACAAAGAGTTGTGGTTGTTTGCGACGTGAAGTTTCAAAAAAAACTAGTAGTGAAAATCTAGGGTTTCTTAGTAGTCAACGTGCATCGACTTATGCGACAGATGAAAGAGGTGTTTCACTAAATTCATTAGTCGTATCAAAGCGCAATAAAAGTGGACAAGTTGGGGTTTCGTTTGACAAAAGTTCTGGTAAATATGTTGCGCGCCTGCGTTTTAAGGGAAAATATGTTTTAAACAAACAAGCAATTAGGTTTGAAGATGCCGTTCGTTTACGATTGGCAGCCGAGTCACAATATTTTGGCATTTCTGCAGGAAAATCACATTAAAGAAAGTCCTTTATATGTAGTGATATCAGCCAATCTGAAAGATAGTCCCAAACTTTTTTTCGAATAGCAAATAAGTGGCACCGTATCAGTATTGTGTAATAGATTAATAGGCTATACCATATAAATTATAAATTGAATTGATACTATTTTGAACAATGCACAAAGAGGTACGAATTATGAAATTAATTGATATGACCAATCAACGATACGGACGACTAGTTATCATAAAAAAAGCGGACAAACGAACAGCTAATGGGAATGCGCAATGGGTTTGCCAGTGTGATTGTGGCAATTATATTGTGGCTGATCGCTATAGTTTAGTAAATGGCACCACCAAAAGCTGTGGCTGTTTGAGACGAGAACATAGCCGTCAAGCAATGTTAAATGACCCACGACTAATTAGTGGCCGTCGCAGAGGCTCATTGGTGAACGAAGAAGGTATTCCATATGCAACTTTAATTCGATCAAAACGCAACAAGTCAGGTTGTGTTGGCGTTTCGTATGATAAGACTCGTGATAAGTATGTTGCTCGTTTGATGGTGCGCGGAAAGTATGTTTTAAATTCCGTCACAGATAGTATGCAAGACGCCGTTAAACTCCGTAAAAGAGCTGAACAAACATACTTAAATCAAATTTAATCGTCATTCGAGAATAAATTACCGGAACATGGTATGATGGTAGGTAATTTATTGGAAGAGTAGATGATAAAATATGATAGATAATTTTAGGTATCCAGATACCAAAGCCTATGACTATGTCGAAACAGAACTTAAGAAAAAAGGCGTCACATATAAAGACATTGCACAAATCACATATGATTTGCAACATGGCTTTTTACCTGAGGTCACTTTAGATGAATACGAGGCCGCTACAATTGATGTGATGCATAAACGAGAGTTGCTTAATAACGTCATGGTGGGCCTGTATTTGGACAAAATGGCCACGCAACATCAATTAGACGAACCACTGCAATCAATCGTAGAACACGATGCTGGGGTTTTCGGTGTTGATGAAACATTGGCACTCCAAATTGCCAATATGTATGGTTCCATTGGTGTGACTAATTATGGCCATGTTGATCGAGTTAAGCCTGGTATTATTGGTAATTTAGATAAGAGTAAAGATTCAGTTAATACGTTTATTGATGATATTGTTGGTGCGATTGCAGCTGCAGTCGCTGGGAAACTCGCACATAAATATAGTTAAATTAACGCAATAAAACACGCACAAGAAATTTTTCTTGTGCGTGTTTTTTTAGACGATTTTTGTATATTTTTGATATGATTGGACAGTTTTAGGTGCCAACTGATTATCAGAAATCACGAGGCTAATTTGATCAACTGAACAGAAACGCACAATTGATTTTTTTTCAAATTTAGTGTGATCAACCAGTGCAATTGTTTTATCAGCATGATTGACAAATTCACGTTTCGAATCAGATTCATACAAACTGAAATCGGATAACCCATCTTCAATTGAGATTGCATAACTCGAGGTGAAGAAGGTATCGATGTTGAAGTTATTTAGGATTCCCATTCCTAAAGTACTTTCAATTACATTTGAATTGGTTTTGACAATGCCACCAATGACAATGACGGTTAAGTAGGTGGAATCTTTCAATAAATTCGCTGTTCGTAAGCCACTAGTTAAAACAGTCATGCGAATGGGGAGCTTCACAAGCTCTTTAGCAAACTCATAACAAGTAGTGCTTGCGTCTAAAATGATGCAGTCACCTTCGTGGATGTATTGAGCAGCTTTTTTGGCAATTGTTTCTTTTTCGCCAATGTTTTTTGTTTTGCGCACTTGGTATTCCGTATCGATAGCTTCAAGGGGACTGCCCTTTGTTATTTTAGTGGCACCACCATGTGTGCGAATAATCAGATTTTTATCCTGTAAAAATTTTAAATCGGAACGAATCGTAACCGTTGAAACACCAAATTCTTTTGATAAGAAATCAACTGAAACAGATTCTTGTTGTTTAACCAGCTCTAATATGGAATTTCGTCTTTCATTTGTATACATAAAAGGCACCCCTCGTATTAATTCATACTCATATATTACAGCATTTGATATTAAAAAGCACTGTTTGCACAGTAAATCATAAGTATTAAGAAAATATTTTCATTTGGTAACGTTTTCAAAATAATGATTGACTTATCTTTCAATTCAAATTAATATGAAAGCAATTAATAAATGGTGGTGAAAACAAATGAAAGTTGGAATTGGTGCAGATGTTAATGGATTTGACATGAAAGAAACGGTCAAAGCCTACTTGGAAACATTAGGATATGAAATGGTGGATTATGGGATTCATGAAAAAAATGAAACTCATTATCCAGAAATTGCGGCTATGGTTGCTAATGCTATTAAAAATCAAGATGTTGAACGTGGTATTTTAATTTGTGGCACTGGCATTGGTATGGCAATTGCTGCTAACAAGGTTAAGGGTATTCGTGCAGCCCAAGCTCATGATGTTTATTCAGCACAACGAGCAGAACTTAGTAATAACGCCCAAATTATCACAATGGGTGGTAAAGTAATAGGGATGGAAGCTGCCAAGGTAATCGCAAAAGAATACTTAGCTCAAACCTTTACAACTGCTGGACATGGAAAAAGTTCAGCGCAAAAAGTAGATGAAATTATGGCCATTGAAAACGGCACTTGTTAGGAGGACAAACATGAAATTCTTTTTAGATACAGCTAACATTGAAGAAATCAAACGCATTAATGAGTTGGGCCTGGTTGATGGTGTGACCACCAATCCTAGTATCATTGCTCGTGAAGGCAAAGATTTTGAAACTGTTATTAAGGAAATTTGTACAATCGTTAGTGGTCCTGTGAGTGCCGAAGTCACTTCTTCTGATAGTGACGAAATGGTTGATCAAGCGCGAGGGCTAGCTAAATGGGCACCTAACATTATCGTGAAAATCCCAATGACAGAAGAAGGATTACGTGCGGTTCATATCTTGAGTCAAGAAGGCATTAAAACAAATGTGACACTGATTTTTTCTGCCGTTCAAGGGTTAATGGCCGCTAAGGCTGGTGCTACTTATGTCAGTCCATTCCTAGGCCGCCTGGATGATATTGCAAGTGATGGTGTATCTTTAGTAAAGAATCTACGCGAAATATTTGATAATTATGGCATTCAAACCGAAATTATTTCAGCCAGCATTCGTAATACTGGTCATGTTGAAAAGGTGGCTAAAGCTGGTTCAGACATTGCTACTATTCCGGGTAAACTATTCCCTAAGCTTTGGAGTCATCCATTGACTGATAACGGACTAGCAGCATTTGCTGCCGACTGGCAAACTTTTCAAGAAACAGTGTAATCATTAATCAAAAATGTGGAGGAAATAACGATGAAAAAACCAATTGTGGCAGTGACAATCGGAGATCCAGCAGGAATCGGCCCAGAAACCTGTGTTGAGACATTAGAACAACCAGAAGTTTATGAAAAAATGAATCCGCTTTTAATTGGAGCAGAAGGTACCATTCGTCGTGCGATGAAATTAAAGAATTGTGATTATGATTTAAATATTATTTCAGATCCTAGTGAAGGCGTTTATAAATTAGGAACCATTGATCTGATTACAACAGGGGACTACGACTGCGATTCCATTGAATATGGTAAAGTGCAAAAATTAGCTGGGCAAATGTCATATGATTTCGTGATGAAAGCCATCGAATTAGGAAATGCAAAAAAAGTTGATGTTGTTGGTACGGCGCCTATTCACAAACGGGCAATCAAGTTAGTTGGGGTTAAAGAAGAAGGACATACTGAAATCTTTGATCACAATACTAAATCTGATTTTGCATTAACCATGTTTCATGTCCGTAATTTAAAAGTTTTCTTTGTGAGTCGTCATATGTCTTTAAAAAATGCGATTGACTATGCAAGCAAAGATCGCTGTGTCAAAGATTTGGGTGAAATCAACCAAGTACTAGAAGGCATTGGTTATGAACATCCAGAAATTGCATTGGCAGCTTTGAATCCACATGGCTCTGATAATGGTTTATTTGGGGATGAAGAAGAAAAACAATTAATCCCAGCTGTTAAAGAAGCAAATGCACAAGGTTTGAACGTTGTCGGACCGGTACCTGCTGATTCAGTCTTTAACTTGATGCTGCACGGCCATTATGACGCCATTTTATCGTTATATCATGACCAAGGACACATTGCATGTAAAACCCTTGACTTTGAAAAAGCAGTTACGATTACATGGGGATTACCATTCATTCGTAGTTCAGTAGACCACGGAACCGCATTTGATATTGCTGGTAAGAATATTGCTAATTATATTAGTTTGGAAGAATCAATTATGGTGGCAGCCGATTACTGGAAGATGCAAGAAGAGCATCGTGCCAAAGTAGCAGGGTAGGTGACGACATGAATAAAATTGGAATTATTGCCGACGATTTAACTGGCGCAACTACTGTCGGTGTGCTGTTAGCACGATCAAAGGTTAAAACGGCCGCATATTTTTCACCAGATGAAATGCAAGACAGTGATCAAGCTGAAGCAATCGTTCTAAGTAGTAACAGTCGCCATATGAAATCAGAAGATGCCAAAGCGGCGATTGCACAATCGATTGAAGCATTAAAAAAACAAGGTGCAACGTATTTTTCAAAGCGAATTGATACAACCTTGCGCGGTGGCATTGGTTGTGAAGTTGACGAAATGTTAGATCATTTACCTGATGACACAATTGGTATTATGGTGCCAGCCATGCCACAATCAAAGCGGATATTGGTCGGTGGCTATTCTGTCATCGATGGCACAGCGCTTCAAAAAACAGACGTAGCTAAAGACGTTTTGACACCAATCAATGAAACTCATATTCCCACAATGATTGATAAACAAACCAAACATCGAATTGGACAGTTAGATTTGTCATCAATTTTAGCCGGTAAAGAGGCAGTGAGTGCTGCCTTAGTTAACCAGCGTTCATTAGGCGCTCGTATTATTATTTGCGATGCGATTAGTTTGGATGAAATCGAATTGATTGCACAGTGTTTGCATGAATTACAGTGGTCAGTGTTAGCCATTGATCCAGGACCATTCACGCAAAAGATGGCTTTAGTTCGAGGCTTTGGCGATGATAATGTTCAGGCTACTGAAGATGAACAACCAGATCTTAGTTCATTTGATGGAAAAGTGGTTGTGGTTGCTGGAAGTGCGACGAGTGTGACCAAGCAACAAATTACTTTTTTGGATAAAAATGAAAGCGTTTCCAGGGTGCCTGTGGCGCCATTATTGATTGCCCAAAATGCTTCGAAATGCCATGAAGTTAAAGAAGCAGCAATTGCTAAGGTCATTGCAGCACTTCAAGATGACACGGTCAATGTCGTAATGTTAGAAACTGCTGTTTCAAGTCCGGTTCTTGATTTGGAAGAGATTGAACGCAATGAATCAATGCCAAAAGGTCAAGCTGCCAGAAATATTAATGATGCCTTGTCAGACATCGTTAAAAAAGCGCTGAGTCGTTCACAGGTTTCAATCAAAGGACTATACATGACCGGTGGAGACACCATGGTCGCTACTTTGAAGGCATTAGGTGCCGCTGGCATTTCATTAATTGATTATGTCATTCCGCAAACTGATCTCGGCAGAATTATTGGTGGACCGTATAAAGACGTTGTCACAATTGGAAAAGGTGGACTAACTGGAAAAGAAGACACCGCTCAAGTGGCCGTTAAACGAATTTTTCAAGAAGCAATGCAACCTGACCATGTAGGAGGAGAAGTCTAAATGAACTTTTTAAAGCGCGTTCCAGGTGGATTCATCATTGTCCCGTTACTACTCGCAATTGCGATCAACACTTTGTTCCCTGAAATTTTAAAAATTGGGGGTCCGGCAACGGCACTTCTAAAAGAAGGGAACCAGGCCATGATGGGCTTGTTCCTGATTGTGTGTGGGTCATCAATTAACTTTAAACAGGCTGGTGCACCACTTTACAAAGGCTCTGTGATGTTGATTATGAAATTTATTGTCGGTGGAGGTATCGGCTGGATTGTTGGTAGCATGTTTGGAGTAGCAGGTGTTTTAGGACTCACACCATTTGCCTTAATTTCAGCATTAACTAGTTCAAACAGTTCATTATATATTGCCCTAGCTTCAGAATATGGTAATGCTAGTGATACCGGAGCAATTTCCATTTTCTGTATTAAAGATGGTCCGTTTGTGACAATGGTTGCGATGGGGATGACAGGCCTTGCCAGCATTCCTTGGCAACAAATTGTTGCGATGATTTTACCCCTACTTGTGGGGGCTATTTGGGGCAATTTTGATAAAAACTTCCGTGAATTATGTAGTCAAGCTCAACCATTGGTTATCATCTTTATGTCGTTTGCGATTGGTGCTAACACTAGTGTTTCCACAATTTTACAGGCCGGTTTATCAGGTATTTTACTTGGATTCTTAGCATTATTAGTCGGTGTCGGTTACTTCTTTGTTTACAATTTATTACTCAAAAAGAAAACACCACTGGGTGCAGTTCTAGGAACAGTCGCTGCCAACTCAGCTTTAACACCAGGTATTGTTGCGGCTGCCGATCCATCACTTGCAAAATATGCAGATATTGCCACTGCTCAATGTGCAACTGCAAGTATTATCACACTCTTGATTGCACCGTTCATTGTGGCATACTTTGATAAGTGGTTGAAGAAACACTATGCTAAAGACCGTCTTAATGAACAACCTAACATGGAAGAATTTGCAGATGCAGGTGCACAGGCTGTGTAAATAAGGGGGATTACTTGATGATTTTAGAAAGTGAAGTCGTTTCTGTTGGAAAGGAAGCACAACGATTTTTAAATGAAGGGATTTTGCTCTTATTTCCAGCTGAAAGTGTTATGACACAGGTTAAAAATTATAGTATCATGACCAATAAGCTTGAAGTGAATGGACAAATTAAAGTTGGCGATCAACTTAGCATTGGTGATGAACAATTTGAAATCACTGCTGTTGGCAATATTGCGCAACAAAACCTTGAAAAGATTGGCCACGCCACTTTTAAAGCAGACGGGAGCACGCAAGCTGAATTGCCAGGAACAATTTATTTAGAAGTAAAGGATTTACCAACCATCACAGTTGGTGAAAAAATCATGATTAAATAGCAGGTGAAGATGAATGAATCGACGACCCGTTGTTGGTTTTAGTTTAAAAAATTATATTAATACGAACCTAAAAACACGTCAGCTTAGTAGTAAATTAAACGAATTATGTGGACAAGAAACGGCGATTGAACAGTTTTTATTACCGAGTTTAGGGACGATTGATACTGTGGCGCAGGTCTTAGCTAATAGTCAAATTGGGTTTGGGTCGCAAAATATTGCGCCAAAACTTAATGGGGCAATGACAGGAGAATATTCACTGGAAACATTGATGGAAGTTGGTGGTCGTTATGTCGAACTAGGCCACAATGAACGACTCAACATTTTTCATGAGACGCCCGTAATGATTAATCAAAAAGTACGTTTGGTTTTGGACAATCAGTTGGTGCCAGTATTGTGTTTGGGGGATGGTAACACCAAACTGTCAATGCCAGCGTTTACGCAGAAGTTAAAAAAGCAACTAACGGCTTATTTAACTGACGTAAAACCACAACAGGCTCAGACTATAATTTTTGCTTATGAACCAGGATGGGCAATTGGTCAAAAACAGGCTGCCGATGCTAACTATGTGCATGAAGCGCATCATATTATTCGAGATATTTTAAAGAACCAGTTTGGTTCGTTGGTGGCGCAGAAAGCACGAATTATATATGGTGGATCAATTTCAAAAGAATCAACGCCAGACATTGTGAATAGTGATGACGTTGACGGTGTCTTTGTTGGTCGATTCGGTCACGATCCTGTTAATTATCAAGCAATACTGAATGAGGTTCGTGAAATAAAATGAAAAAACAGCGAATAGTTAATTTTTAACTGTTCGCTGTTTTTTAGTTAAGTAATTTTCTTTTTTCAATTCCAAGTGCCCAAACATTAATAACTAGTGCTACGAATAGTAAAATGCAACTCATAATCATGATATTTTGCAAACCATTGTGAAAAATGTTGCGCATTTGTGGTAAAAGATGTTCAGGCAACTTGGACAAATTTGAGGCATCACTAAGTTCATTCATCATTTTCATTGTGATTTGACCGTGAGAATGTTGGATGCCCCGTTTTAAGGCATGATTCATTATTAGTGCGAAGATGGAAGCTGTAAAGGTTTGACTAAGAACGTGTTTAGAATCTTTTCAAGAGTATTCGCAGGAAGGCTAAGCTAATCATCATCTTACTGGTGTTCAGCTTTCGCTCACAATTGCGCCAGAGGCGCCGATATTTTCCTAGCCAGCTAAAA
>NZ_BAAHWX010000016.1:0-22769 GCF_054784995.1 Paucilactobacillus salsurae
AATCAGTTCCATTACTGATTTGAATTTCTTCAATGCCTTTTCCATCATCACCTGTATCACCCTTTGGACCTTGTGGACCAGTAGGACCGGTTGCACCTGTTTTTCCTTGTATTCCTTGAATACCCTGAATACCTGTATCACCTTTAGGGCCTTGTATTCCTTGTGGTCCTGGGTCGCCTTTTTCACCTTTAATCGTACTGATGTCTTTCTTCATTAGTGCCCACATTCTGTCAGCATCAGCTTGCCTGAAGATAAAACCAAATGGAGTAAGTGCTGAATAGAAATTCTTTCCGTCAGTGGAATATCCTAGTGAAGTACCACCAATCAATCCTGACGTATCAACTCCATAGCCTACATATGACCCAGCAGTGGGAGTATCAGGTTCGTATGAACTAACTTTCGGTGTTGGATCAACGGGTGCTCTGATTAATTCGCCAGTTTTATCAACGCTGTATAAGTCGTCAATTTTCCAAACATCATAAGCAGAAGGTTCATCTGTGCTGTTAATCCATTGATAGTATTCATCAGATGGTTCAGTAACTCCCACAAGCCAACCCGCAGAAAGCCAGTTGTTTGCAAAACCTAAAACATCATCAACGGTATTATCTTCGAGAAAAAAATAAGCCCCTTTATCAAGGCTTAATTTTTCTGCATTATCTATAGTGAATTGAACTTCACCGTCAACACCTTCAAAGGTGTGATAACCGTGAATGTAAATGTTGTGACTCTTAGCCAGTGCAATATTGTTAATCGCCTGACTGTCTTGCGTAACACCATGGCTCAGACGAATAATGGCAGCTTTAATATTTGTCCAATCTATCTTGGTTGTATCTGTTAATTCGTTTAAATTAACTACGTTTGATGTTTGAACCAAATTCGCTTACCTCCTCGCCTGTCCATGTTTCAAGGCCTGCGCTGTCTGTCTTAACAGTTTCCAGGTCTTTCTTAACAGTGGCATTAATATCATTCACACTCTTGGTATGAGCTTTTTCATAATCAAGAATCGTCTTAGATGTTTCATTCAATGTGATTGAAGTTTGATTCGTCTTGCTGAACGGATACCACTCATAACTAACAATCCCGGTGACCGTCACATATTGACGTGGCCTGATTTCAACCCTGGGCATATCACCAGCTGTTACTTTCATGTTGTCTGTAGTTGTGACAGTAATGCTTAGCGACGGATCAGGTTTTAACTGAGTCAATACATATTTCTTCATTTCATCAGCTTTTTGAATAGTGTCACTAGTCACGTCAGCGCCTGGATGAACGCCCCATTTTTTAATTGACTCATCATCTTGAACGATAAATGGTTGAAAATAATACTGTTCTGATGTTTCTGTGGTAGTTTCTTCTTTTCCACCCTCCGCCACTACTTTTGCCATTTTGTCGTTACGCTCTACCCATTGTGGTGGGTAGTAGCTGATTGGTGTCATTTTGCAGACTTCACCAGGCTGTGGTTCGTATATCATTGTTTTTGAATCAAGTGCCAGGGCAATGTGGTGGCTTGCTCCATGCGATCCATAAAACAGCATGTCGCCAGTTTGTGGAGTAGAAACCTGATGACCATAGGCTTCCATTGATACCGTGTAAGCAGGAATTTCAATGCCAAAATCGTGATAAACCTGAGAGACAAAACCTGAACAATCCATGCCAGCTCGTGGGTTAGCTTTATTGTGACCGCCCCAAACATATGGAACACCAAGATATTTCTTGGCATCAGCAACAACGTTAGCTGCACCACCCTGTGTGTACTGTCCAGTGCCAACAGTTTCTTCTTTTTCAAACGTTGGTCCAATCGCTTCAACCTGATTCACAATGTCTGTGCTGTCATAATCTAGGCTAATTTCTGATGCATTATTCAGATAATCGATCCGATTACCATGGTCCTTATAAAACGAGTCATGATCATACACATTTATCTTCTTACCGTCAGGAAAAATAACACAATCCGGCCATGTATCAACAATGGTAGAAAGAGCGTCTGCAGCAGAACCATTTCCTAAATCAGAAATAGTCTGCTTATCAAATTTACCAATTACTGAATACGAATAACCAAGCTTATTACCGTCCAAGTAATACTTCAAAATATCGCCTGGAGTGTAGCTTGCATCCCCTGATTTAACATTATGCTGAAATACTCGACTACAATCGCTGTAGATGTGTGTTGCTGTGATATCCACAGTTGTTAATCCTGATGAATCGTCAGGTGTTGCCTGTTTAATAACGTATTCTGTATTGTCGAATGTAACTGTGCTTTCTACAGTTAAATTAGCAAACGCAGCACTCCCATCATCCCAAGCAGTGAAACTTAATGAGTAAGTATCATTAACCTGCCATTGAATGTTAAAACTATCAGGCAAGTATGAAATAAGACGGTCAACACTGGAGCTGTTGATCGCCTTGACAAGTACGTTATAACTCATGATAGATAGATGAACGGAAAGCTGAATGTGATATCAACTGAAGTTGCTCCAGTAGCTTCAATTGAATTGTAACCAGGCTCAAGCAAGATATTGCCGTAGTCTGTATCACCGTTACAGTTTGTACCGTCCAAATAACTGTTCACACCGTCTAGGATAACCGTATGATTACCATCTGATGATTTGTTATAGCTCCATACACTGTTATTTGTTTTGTTTGTAAGTTTTAAAGAACTACCTTTAAACTTACAGATTATCTTTAAATCATGCCGCTGATAATACGGGTCGATCTTAATATCTGATGCATTGTAAACATCAAATTTTAATGACGTAAAATGATACGTTGGTGCTCTGTCCGTTTTTAAATTCATTCCTAACTGCCAACCATTCTGTGAAAATGTGTAAGGCGTGTCTGACCGGTACAATGAATATCGATAACCGCTAGGGTTTTCAAACGGGATAGTAAACAATGCGTCTGATGCCTCAGGTTTTGTTGGCGCAATGTCAAATGGAGTCGGATAAACAAAGTAAACCTTAGCAGGATCGGTATCAGTCCGAATCCTGATTAGTTGTCTTGCTCCGAATATCCGATAAATTTCGTGCTTTAATAATTTGTAATCTGTATAATCTCGAAAATGTAACCAGAATTGAGCGTTGATAGTGGTTTTAGCAAACGTTTCGAAGGCGAATGGTGAACCATCTAAGTTAGTTACATCTTGATAGTTATTGGTAAATTGTGGACTAGAATTTTCACCAAGAAAACGTAATCCATGGATTCGTTCACTCACTTCGAATTCGTCTTGATTACCAACCTTCATGAATAATTTAGGTGTTTGCGTGATCATTCGCCTCCTATGTCAAACCACCATACTGACTGATTGACAAGTCCTTGGCTTGACGTTTGTAAAGTGACTTCGTATCAAACGTGCCTTGGTCTTTGATTGCTTGGAGTTGTGCTTGATTTAAGCCAAGCATTTGTCCAACCAAGCCAATCAAAGTGTCAAATTTATCAGATAATTGTTTGAATGAATTGTCTGACGTTGTGCCAGTTTCACTGCTAAATTTGTGATGAACTTGGTCTAGTAATTGATTAGCTCGACTGCGTTTCATGGTATCGAGTGGAATAACCATTTCAGGACGATTACCTTCACCAACTTCAATCATTTGATGATTGGTGATTAAACCACCATTAGCCATTCGTCTGTGACCGGTTGGACCCCAACCACGCTTGACACCAATTGGTGGGAAGTCTGACCGCCAACTAGAGTCATTCAATACAGCCATAATTTGGTCTAAAGCAGAATGAATGTTTTTGTGATTTCTTACTGCCCAAGCGTTCCATGTATCACGCTTGTATTGGAATAATCCAACTGGTAATCCTGAACCGTCGTGGTCATCATATCCACCATTCTGTGCTGGGTCAGCTCCTGATTCTGTAACAGCTTGAAAATACAAATGAGCAATATCACTGGCACTTAAAGACTGATTCATTAAACTGGCAGCTTGTTGAGCTATCTCAGCAAACTTTGATTTTGACATTTTGCCGGCAGGTGAATTGGCATCATTTAAACTTTCAAATAGTTTTTTAAACCAATCCTTGCCTTGCTTGATAATGTAGTGTCCAGCCGGTTTAGTAAACGCACCAACAAATTGACTTGCCTTGCTAATATTGCCAACTGCTTTGTCAAATACCTTTGTAACCTGTCCGACCGGGTCTTTGAAGAATTTCTCAATAGCTTCAAATTTATCACCAATCCAAGATGAAACATCTCCTACTTTGTCAGATACAAAGTCACCCACAGTTGAACCAACATCTTTCAAGAATGAACCTAAGCCAAAGTGTGGTAACTGTTTAGCCATGATTTCACGAGTTTGTTTAGCGTTGTAAACTGCATCACCTTTTTCAAGATATGCAATCGTGTTTCTGCCATTAACTAGGTAACGTTTACCGTCTTTCTTTTCAACCATTTCACGGTTGCCAGTTTCAGGGCTATCATTACCGTCGTTCAACACGGCTAGTGTGTCTTTGGTAAGCCGTCCGTTTTGAGTACCAGTAGCGAGTTTAATTGGTGAGATAGCCTTAGCTTTGCCACCAAATAAATGGATGACACCGTCAATACCATTTATACCTTTATTGATGAAACCAACTACACCTTTGATTCCGTCAGATGCCAGGTCTTTAATTCCATTCCAAATATTGCCAAAGAAATCTTTAACTGACTGCCACATGTTCTTCCATACTTTAGAAATCTTACCAAGGATTGTGGTGATTGAGTCAAGCATGTCACCTAACCGTCCACCAGTTTCTTTGTTCAACCAGTCGTAGGTATCTTTGAAGATATTTTTCCAGAACTTAGTAGTATTGGATGCAATCTTCTTTGTGTCATTACCTAACTTATTCCAGTGACCATGAGTCACATCTTTCCAAGCATTCGATTCAGACTGCATTAATTTGTAACCGGCCTTGAATGTCTTAGGATGATCTTTCATCATCTTCTTAGCTATCTTGCCAGTAGTGTCACCTAAATTTTTCCAAACTTTTTGAATCTTTTTAATACCACTATTTGTGGCATTTTTGGTTGAATTCCAGCCATTATCAAAGGTTTTCTTGGTATTCTTCCAGGCTTTTTTGTTAGCTTTATCCACAGCTTTGTTGTGTTTATCCCAGGCCTTTTTAACATCGCTAGCACCATTAGATGTTGCTGTGCTGATGTTCTTCCAGCCTTTTTTAAAACTGCTACCTAAGCCGCCTAAGAATTTACCAATGTTACCGAATACCTTACCAATAGTTTTTCCCAGGTTTTTAAAGAATTTGACGATTTTGCCAATCTGTTCTTTAGCCGCTTTAGCTAATCCATTGACAAAGTTACGGAATTTCTTATTATGTTTGTAGAGCTCATACAGTGCAACTCCAATAGCAACGATTGCTGCAGCAATAGCAACAAATGGATTAGCCATCATAAATTTACCTAGAGAAACAAATGCTTTTCCAGCAATCCCTGCCATTTTGCTTAAACCTTGCAATGCAGATCTTGCCGCATCAGCTGCAACATGAGCAGTGAATTTAAGCCCCTTTGCAATTCCTTTTCCAGTGCCTTTTACCGCTTTGGCAAAAATTGTTAGTCCCTTTTTACCAGTTTCTGGATCAACTTTCGGTTTAAAAATCATGCCATTAATTAGAGAACTAGTTTTCTGAATCCCACTAATTAATTTTGTACTTGCAAAAGCACCTAACAATACAGCGCCAAACGCTTTAACTTCATTAGTGTGTTTTCCCATAAAACCAATTAACTTGATCGCTGAAGTCGCTACATTTGCAATTCCTTTACCAAGAGCAGTTAAACCTTTTTGAGTATCTTTATCTTTTAATTGTTTGTTGATTTCTTGCAAACCAGTTTTATTTGATTTAACCAATGGTTTCATCACTGTGGATTGCATTGATTTCCATGACCCTGAAATTTGCGCAGCCGCACCAGTTCCAGTTTCACCGAATTTTTTGAATGCATCAGGAGATTGTTTAGAAACTTTCTCCATTAATCCTTCAAATTGTTTACCAGTAATCTTGCCGCTGGCAACCATGTCATCAAAGCTCTTGCGACTGACACCTGCAGCCTTAGCAAGTGCGTCTCCCATTTTAGGCGCTCGTGATTCTAGCCGTCCTAACAGACTGGTTGATACTGTGGAAGAAGACGCTAAACGGTTAACCATTCGAGTCATACCGGCAACTTTTTCACCGGATAAACCAGAGGCCACACCAATGCCTGCCATTGCTTGCGTTAATTTCTTAGTTTCAGGAACTGAGTCCGTTAACCCATAGAAACTCTTTTGCATTTTTTTCAGGTCATCAGCTGTGAAACCTGTCTTGTTTCGTAAATCAACCATCTGATCAGATAGTTGCTTAGCTCCCTTACCTGACGCACCTAATGATTTCCATACACGGGTTGTTTGTTCACCAGCTTCAGCAAGTTCAACACCATTTTTTGCAGCACTCCACAATCCTGAACCAATGCGAGAAATACCATTTGAGACTGTATTACCAATCGCAGATGCCATTGCACCTTTCATCATGGTGAAACTCTTGCTGGTCTTCTTAGTTTGCGTATTCAAACCAAGTAGATTGTTCTTTAACTTCTGTGTCCACGATGTGGGAGCTTCTTTAGAAATTTGAACTCTTAAATCAGACGCTTCTTTACCAGCCTTAGCCATTGCAGTAGCAGTTTCGTCGACTCTGATTTTTTGTTTTGTATAAGCTTCAGAACTTTTTCCTTGAGAATCTTTAACCTGATTAAGTAATGATTCCTCTTTAGATAACTGTTTTCCTAATTTTTCATGAGTCGTTTCTAGTCCAGCCAATTTGGCTTTATTGGCATCTGCAGTTTTTCCTTCTGCCTCAAGCCTTGAAACATATGCTGCATTAGCCTTATTCAATAACTTAATTTCAGAGCTTAATTTCACAACTCCAGAAGCTTGCAATGCCATGGCATCCTTGGCACGTGTTTGTTGTGCCTGCATAGATGCCAAACGAGTTTCAGCAGAATTAATATCTTTAGAATATTTTAGATATTCTTCGGCAGTTTTTTGGGTGCTACCTTTAAGTTTAGACTGCTCATTTTTTAATGCGGAAATCTTGGCAACTTGTTCCTTGATTGCATCGCCTAAACCTTCATACTTGGTTTTAGCAGCTCCGAGATAATCTCCTGCAGATTTTAATTGTGCTTCTTGCGCTTTCCACGCAGAGGTGGCTGAGTTGACTAAAGTTGTTAAACTCTTAATTGAATTGGTAGTCTTCAATAAATCAAGAGCAATCTCTGTGGACATCTGTGCTTGCAATTTTCTTGCCATATTATCTCCCCTTTCTAAAGTTTTTCTATGTATAAAAAAATCTCCCTGTAATAGGAAGATTTTTATTGATTATTCTGAAATAGTGTAGCTGGGTCAGCTAGTTTTTGTTCTTCGTTAGCAGCTAAGACTTCGTTCAATTCAAAAAAATCAGCCTTATCATATTCATCTAACGTCCAATGAAGACTAGTCAGCGCGCTTTTTTCAGCAATTTTTAAGTCGATTAATTGATTCTCTAGTTTGAAGATTCTTTCACCGACACTGATTCTTTTTTTTCGTCATCTTGAACCTCAGGTTTCAATGCCTCTTTGACTTCTGCGTCTGTCATACCCATTAAGCGCATGGAGACACGAGATGCCAGGGCAATTGTTTCATCAGTTTCAAAATCATCAATCTTCTTAATTTGTGCATCAGAAAGTTGCAATACGTCTTCAAGAAAACCAGTGAGTTGATTGGTGAAATCGAGTGACTTTTGAATCTGATCCACAGGTTCAAGCCCTTCAATATCTTCAGCATGTGCCGAATCTAGTTGAAATTGATAAACCCGTTTCATGTTTTTATTTGAAGCATTAACAAAGAAAGGTTTCTTTGATAACTTTTCAATTAATATTTTTACACTCATGAATTATGTGTCCTTTCATTAAGCAGGATCTGAGTCCGACCCAGCTTGTGCAGCAGGGTCAGTTTAAACTTTAGGTGTGACATTGTCATCATCAGCTAATGTTCCGGCAAAGCCACCAAAGACTTCTTTGAGCATTGATGGTTCATCAAAGCCAGTAGTGCCTGAATTCCAGGTCTTAACTGGTTGACCGTCCCACGCATTTGCACCTAAGGCAGTGTATGTGATGTTATCATCTTGACGAGTTTGAGCTGTGGAAGTATCAGTTGCAATGTTTTGACTAGGCTTGCTCATGATTCCGTTAGCAAAGCCATAGTAGATTGATTGCTTACGATCTAATGATTGCGTCTTAATTAAGACTGCAATGTGTGGCTTAGTTCCTTGATATTGGAAGCCACCTTTACCGTCTGATTTATTACCTAAGGCAGCTTGCAAGACTTCCCAGTTAAGGTTATTGAAGTCAAACGCCACAGCTGGTGAAGCAGGCCCAATAATAACGTCTTGAGTGGCGTTATTCCCGTCAACTTTTGTAGCTGCACCTTCAAGGTTTGTAATATTTGCTGTTTTAGTACCAAACATTGTGCTGTCAATTTGAACAACACCGTCTTCAGATAGTCCACCAGCTTCAATGCCAGTGACTAGTTTTTGTGTTAATGGATCAACGGCTGCAATAGATACCATTTTTAAACCTACGATTGCCATATATAATTACCTCTTTTTCTTAAATTTTTTGATTAAGTTCAACAAAAAAGGCCGCTGTCACTTGCTTAGTGTCAGGGTCTAGTGTGTTTTCTGATATTTCTGTAATGTTCCAGGTATTTTGTTTAAACAGTTTCAATAACTGTATTTCTAAATCTTGTGGGCTGAAATCCAAGTCCAGTTTGTAAAAGATTTGAATTTCTAAATTTGCATTGAATGAATAAAAATCATCATTGCCATAATCGTCAAGCTGTGGTGCAGCTTCAGTGATTAAAACAATTGTGTGGTCAGTATCATTCTGTGCATCAGTTGGTAGATTTTTAGTAAATACCTGGTCAAGATTATTTAATTTACTTTGTTCAATTAAATTCTTTGCTAAAAATATTGCCTGTTCCATTAGCTGCCACCTCGCTTTTTCAAAAATTCTTGATAAGCAGCTTGTTCAGCTAATAGAACATCATTAATTGTGCTGTCTGAATTTTGCAGATTAGTCACAAAATGGTCAGCAGAATATTTTTTAGTCCCGTTATTCAATCGACGGGCGTTAGCCGCATGATAAGCATTGTCCCATCCTACCGTGCTAACACCCGTTTTCTTGCCATCAATATTAGTGGCTTGTTTCGTAATGTGGTCCGCCATGTGCCCGTACTTCTTATCATTGTGGTGGGAGTAGTGTTTCTCTTTGGTAGCAGATTGAAGCTTACTTTCATAAACGTCAGCACCGGCTTTAGTAATCTTAGCCTGCTCAGCTGGTGTAATATCGCCCAGGTCTTTAACCTGTTCAAGCCACTCATCCAAGACTTCATCTAAATCAGCCATTAGCATTACCTCGTTTCTTAACCTTTTGCACAGTCAATAAATCGTAGGTAACGTACATATCTGAATCATCAGAACTGATGTCCATAATCTTGTATTGAACATTATCCAGCTTTACAAACAAATCTTCGTTCACTCTTGGACTGTGTCGAACAGCAATAACAATTGTATCTTCAAGTGACGTATTCATGAGTTCGTATTTCTGAGTTAATGTTCGTCTGACAGGTGCATAGTGTAACTTGAATTTAGTGACTAGCGTATCAACGTTAACACCACTGAATTCATTCATCTTACTTTCCACATCGCCGAACTCAGCAATTTTATTGAATTGATAAGGTGAGTAGTTAGTTTTTAGAATTGGTGTCTGTGCCACTTGTTACACCACCCTTCAGATGATTAATCATCATTTGCAAACCGAGTGACGTACCATTTGCCATAGTACGGTCATAAAATAATTGAGTTGCCATTGTTTTCACGGCACGATCAAACATCTTATTATCAGCAAAGTCAGCAGGTACTTTCGTGCTATCCACACTTGAGATAATGAATGACTGAGATTCATCAATCAGTGATGAAACAGTTTGATGAGTTTCATCAGTATCATCTAAATTGAGTTCTGTGATTAAATTTTCAACTTTAACTGGCATTCAATCACCACCCTAATCTGCAGGAACTAACGCAAGTAAATCTGCCTTTAGAGTCTTGCCAGTGAAATCAATACTATGAGCAGTTAACCAAGATTTAATCTCATCAACTGTGCTGGCATCAGTTGGTTTTGTATCACTTGCTGATGCAGTTGTAGTTTCCGATTCAGCCGGCGCAGTGGATTCAGATGCTGACGTTGAATCTGAATTTGATTCAGTGGTGTTTCCACCGCCGTTTTCAGACGGGTCTGTTATTTTGACGCTGTACCCGTGTCGCCTGCAGGAGCAGTAGCAGATGAAGAAATAAGGTTGATTAAATCAGGACGTGCTTGAACAGTGTCTTGGCGTAAGTAGATACCAAGCATCTTGTACCATACGTCATATGTGTCTTGGAATTGTCCTGTAATTTCACCATTCTTGAAGTTGATAACGGCTTTTTGAAGTGGCGCAACGATGATGTTTGCATCTCCGACTTTTGCGTTAGGGAACAATTCATCAGGAACAACAACGACTGTCTTGCCTAAGATTGTGTATGTTGCTGACTTAGTCAAATCTGGTTGAAGTAATGGACGTCCCATTGTATCTTTCATGCTGTCCAATTCATTGAACGCTGATTGTGAAAGCGTAATTGATGCTGCTTGAGAATCTTTTGGTTTTAATGCCACATTCAATGCATGTTTGATTTCTGTGAATAAATCAGTTGCAGGTGTTGCAGTAATGCCGTCCGTTAACTTACCAATAATCAATGAATCGTTAGTGTTATCACGTAATTCAGTTAAACTCGACTTTAATTCAGATTCCCAGTTGTAATTTGAATCTTGAAGTAAATCTTGTGAGTATACATATTTACCAGTGTATGTCTTTAAGTCCCAATTAATTGGTTTGATTTCTGGGGCATTACTTGCAGCTGTTTCTGAAAATTCAGGATGCAATGCAAGCTGTTCGTCAGTTGAATACATAACAGGTAATTTACCAGTTGTAGTAGTAACAGACACGTTACGAACTAATGAACCCAAGCGTGGGTATTGATAGTCTTCATGTTCAACTGGAAGAATTGTTTCAGGAATAATAACAGCACCGGTTGATAAACCAATACCACCATCTACTGCATCACGTGTGATGTTTCCTGTTTTTAAGTATTCTTCAAAGTCACGTTTTACTTGTGCATTCTTATCTTTTGCTGTTGGATCTGAAATTACTTTAGCCATGGGTTGATCGCTTCCTTCTTTGTTTGTATTTGCTGGTTCTGCTGCTGGAGTTGCTGATGCTTTTGCTGTCGCTGGAGCAGGCGTGGTGGCACTTGATGATGCAGGTGCTGCTGAATCTGTTGCACGTTCTTCATCACCGCCATCATCGCCACCTTCGTCATCACGATTTAATGGTTGTTGTTCTTCTTCTTTTTCGCGTTGTTGATGAACTTCTTCCATTGCTCCCACAATTGCTTGAGAGAGTTTGTCGTAATCAATTCCTGCACTAGCTGGTGCAGCGGCTTTAGGTGCTGTGCTAGTAGCTGGTGCTTCACTAGCTGGTACTACTTCTTTGTTATCTTTGATTGGCTCAGTTGCCATATCTTTTTCCTCTTTTCCTTTTAAGAAATCACTCAAACTTCGTTCAACTTGGACACTAGTTTCTGCATAAGCTGGGACACTAGTGATTGAAATCTCTGAAATATCTTCAATTTCTGTAATCGTGTGAATTGGTGTTCCATTCTTATCCGTTGACCATGTATCACCGTTTTCAGCAATCTTGAAACCGAATGAACAGCCTTTCAGATTGCCTGCCAAAATGTCGTTATAAACGTCCTTAGCCAGTGATGTGTCTGCAAATTGAGCACTAAAAAACAGACCCTTGGAATCGACTTTTGTCGTCAATGTTCCAGAGTCTGCTCTAGCGAGAATATTTGAATATTTGTGTGAGTACAGTAACAGAACGTTACTGAAATCAACGTTTGCCAATGCCTGGGGTTTAATGTATTCAATGAATGGCATTGGCACACTGGGTTCATTAAATAATAAGGCATAGCCTTGAACACACATACCGACATCATTGTCGGCACTACGAACCGCTAAATTTGAATTGTCTATGGTCCGAATATCAAGAGTATTGGTTTCCACTAATCAAACACCCCTTTCCTATTGAGAATGTCTAATGCCATTTCTGGTGAAAGAATTGGTGTGCTACCCGTTGCCAGTTTTGCTAAGTTATCAATCAACTGCTGATTATCAACATCAATCGCTGACATCTCATCAAGGTTAACCTTGACACCTAACTTCATAGTTAGCTCGCTTTCAACGGGTTTAATGTACTGTTGCAAACCGTTAGCATAAAACGCCCTAATCTGATCAAGACTAGATTGCTCGTCACCATCACCATTCAAATAAGAATCAGGAATGCCAAAGGCTTTAGCAATCTGTGTTTGACTGAAGTTATAGTTATTCAAGAACTTAGCCACATCGCTGTTAATTGCAACTGTTGACATAGTTAATCCTTGATCTAACACAACCGCTCGGCCTGAGTTTGAACCCGTATTCTGCTCTTCAAACGACTTACGGATGTTATCCTTAGATTCGTTATCTAAGATACCTTCGGGTACTGTCAGAATGTAGTTAGGATTAATTGCATTCTTGAGCGTTGCTAGCGTCAAGCGTTTGCTTTGCTCTTGGATATCAATATCATTAATCAGGCTTTCCAGTGGACTCATGCCAATGTATTGATTGTTTTGATCACCAACTGTCAATAATCTAAAGTGCAACATGTCTGCGCTCTTATAATCAATCTGTCCGCGCTCGTCATCGTATTGAACTGAATACTGAATATCTTTTGAGTAATCACTCAATGTGACTGTGACATTTGCTGGCGTAACCAATTCAAACTGACTGATTAAACCGTTCTTGCGAGTAATCGGTACATAAGCATTACCTGTCATTAACATCTGCACAATCACGGATTGCCAAAAATTAAATGAACTAATTTTATTGTTTGGATTGTTAAGCGGCTCATCAAATGGCGCTTGCACTTTAAATTCACAAGCAGAAACATCAGATGCAATCCGATTAACCACACTAAAAATATCTGAATTGTGTAAAGCTCGTTCAACATTAACGAGTTTATTCGGAATAATCTTACCGTCCTGAATTACAAACGAACTCACACTCGAACTAGGCAACGCTCGTTGACGAGTTTGAAACTTAGCAAACGGATTAACTGCCATTTACATCACCTCCCGCACTGGGTGGGCTAGTCATCCACGAAAGAATCACTAATAAAACACCTAAAGCACAGAAACCCACCGTTTTATTGACTAAAAAAGCAGCGATAGTTAGACTCACTACCCCTGCAATTAGTAAAATTAAGCTTGAATTTGCTAGTAATATCTTCAATGTATCTCGAATTCGATTCATAAATACCTCCTAGAATGAAAAATCATTCTTAAAATAGTCATTAATTCTGTTATTATCCCAGTTGCCAAAGACACTTTTGTTATCTTTTTGCTTGTCAATATCATCAAATTCATACATAGCCATGTAATGTGCGTCAATGATTGCATCAACCACATCAATTTTGGCTGTGGCTTTATCCTTATCAACCTTGATTCCGTTGTTATCATTCAATAGAATGGCATTTTTAAGGCTGTATTTGATGATTGGATCGTCTAAGTAAAAGATATGGCTAGTTGCCATTTGTTTTCTGAAATCGGCTGTAGGCTCGTTTAATGACTGTGTCCCTTGACGAATTGGCATGGTATTCCATTCCGTCTTTTGGTCGATTGCTAACACAATTCGACTAGCATTCCAAGCATCATAACAGAAATATTGCACGTCTAATTCATTATCAGCAACGAAATCCAGTAACCAATGATAAATACTGTCATCATCAATGAATCCATATTCATTCTTAGCGATTGTCGCATAACCTAATTGTTCTGCTTCACGATAATTAATTTTATCCTGGCGTTCTTTGATTGTGATATTGTTCTGTGATCGTGCTAGTGGAATCCATGAATGCTGGTAAATGTACCAGTTGTTATCTCCATATGGGAACATGAATACTAGCGCTGTATCATCACTGAAGTTTGATTTATCAAAGCCGATGTAAACCTTGCGCCCTTTGATATCAAACGGTTCTTCTTTCAAAACAGCATTATTAATGTCATCTAATTCAAGATAAGTATTCTGCTTAGTTTGCAGCCACATATTCAAGTTCTTGTTCTGAAAATCAACTAGCTTACCTTCAGCCATGAATGTATCACGTTCAGAAATTAATGACTTCATCATTGATTGATATTTGTCTTTATTTAATCCTAAAACAGGATTTGACTTAATCCATGAATCAGGTTGTTGTGTTTCAGCAACATCATCTTGCTCCCACACCATGCACAGATAATCATCTAGCAAACGTTCCGAATCATGTTGCATGGTTTCTTTGAGCATGTGTTCATCTTGATACAGATAACTATTTGAATCAGGATAAGCGGTTGAAATCTGTCCAAATTGATGATCAGGTGTTTGCACTTGACCTGAAGTAACTTTCCCGTTATTTTCCTTAATCTTAGCAATGGATTTGTCATCCCCTGCTTCATCAGAAATCAATAAGCGAAAGTGAAAACTATCAAGCTTACCTGATTCATGCGAGAGTCGAGAGATTCGAGTTTGAAATTTTTTGCTACTAATTGAATCATCAATAATGTTTACATCACGAGTTTTAAATAACTTTTTAAACGCTGGTAAATCTTTCAAATAATTGAATGTGGTTTTTAAATAATTGAAACCTTTACGAGATTGAACTACGACTGGTGCAATATAACCCAGGTCTTGATTAAACAGTCCCTCACTTTCAATCAAGAAACAGTAACTAATCAAGATGTTAGTCATGTATGTTTTCCCATTCGTCCGTGCCACACTCATGATGAATCGACTAAAACGTTTTTCACCATGCCGATCACGCCAACCTTGCGCTTTACATAAAAAAGCCTGCTGCCACAGCATGAGTGGGAGAGGCTTTCCTAAGTTAACGTCCGGACAAATCTTGGCAAAATTGAGAATTGCACGGCATTTATCCAAATCATAAACATAATCAAACGAATCATCTTCATCAATCCGTCTTAAATCTTGCACATGCCTAAATGCATCAAGCTGAATCATTTCACCAGCAGTGATTTTTTCTTCAAGCACAGCGAATGCATAACGAGTAGCAGGGTCTTTATATCGTTTAAATATCTCTGAGTAACACCCTTTTTCTCGTTGGCCTTGATAGGCTTGAATGACTGAAATTTTGTTATCGCTTAAATCAATAACGTCCATTAGAAGTCACCTTTTTTATTCAGGATATCTGATAGTGACTCAGAGTCTTCACTATCATCAACCAATGTGAGCAACTGTGCTCGTGACGCTGGTGTTAATCCTAACGTTTCACTCAATGATTTAATTTTAGCAGTTGCACTATCTAACGTTTGCACAGCTGGATTTTTCTTATAACCAACAAAGTCTGTGCCGATTTTTTCACCAGCTGAATTTTGTAAGCTGCGATAGATTGGTTGCTGAATACCATCTTCTTCAATAGACTTGTAAGCTCGATGATACATTTCCACATTCATACACAGTAGTTCAATCGTGTCACGGTCTGTGGCTCGTACATATCCCATCTGCTTTAGTAATGGAACAATTCTTCTCCACACATAGCGAGCAGTGCCCTTTAAAATTTTAGGTGGTGATGTTCGTAACTCGTCAATGTTTTCATTTACTTTTTTCAAATCATTAGTACGTTCACGTTGATATTTTGGATCGTTCTTGTCGTCAGTAAGTTTAACCTGACGTGCCATTTGCATCACTTCCTTTCAGTAACAACCCCCGCTGTTAAAACATTTTCAATTTCATATTTTTTATCTGTAAAACTGTATGGCGTCCGCTCTTTTTCAAAGTCAATAGGGGCGGGGTATTCAGCGTTTTTCATTTAAAATTTTTTGCCACCAAATTTTTCCAACATGTTTTAATTTATTTTCATCCATGGATTGTTCAATTTTTGTTTTTATGTTGTGCATCCGTTTCGACAGACACCATAAGTTCTCAGTATCTAACGGATTATCACATAATCGTCTTGGGATGATGTGATCAACAATCAATTGCTTATCATCAATCACTTGTCCAGTGATTGCATCGGTATACATGTCTCGACTGACAACATAGTTGCGTACCTTCGTCCACTGAGACGAGTGGTAGAAGTCATTGGCTTGTTCATCTCTGCGATTCAAGTTGTAGTCTCGATTGCTCCGACTCTTATCTTCATGACTAACATAGTGTGGTCGTTCGTGTAGCGGCTTGTGCTTAGCACAGTAGCGTTCACTCATCGGAATAATCTCCATGCATAACCGTTGTCCACATCTATGAACTCGCATATTTCTTAATCCTTTCAGGTCTGAAGTCACACCAATCATCGACACGTTGTCTGTCACCATCACCATCATAGATTCTAACTACTGGCATTGATGAATAACCTTGGTCTCTGAACTTAGCTAACTTTTTGTCTGACCATTCGTCATTACCAATGAAGAGATGTTCAACCTTAGTGCGCATATGTTGAGATAGTAGTTGTTCAGTTAACTTACACTTCACACATCCTGGCTTATCGTAGATTACTCGCGTGCATTAATATCACTCCTTCTCAATATGATATGTTGCTTTCAATTGTGTATCAGAGAATTCAAATGCTTCCATTGCTCGATGAGATAAGACGAAACCATTGTCTGATTCATAGTTATCCTTAGGCTTACCTGTTCCACATTGATGAAGAACAACACCATTATCATCAGTCACCTTTAACTCATGAAAGTGTCCCGTGAAGATTACTCGATAACTGCTGCTTGCCCAGATGTCTGTGTACTCGGTAGCGAATATCATTGGCAATCGTTTAAGAGCTAAATCTCCATGCGCATCAAGTACACCAATACTACCAACCTGGAATGCTTCACGCTTATTAATCGAGTTAATAATCTTCGCATCCGGATATTTGTATTGCATGGCATACATCCACATGTATTGCTTATCGGCATCATGATTGCCAGGAATTGCATGAACAGTCACATCTTCAGCAGAAGTCAAGGCTGTTTCGATTAACTCACTGAAGAAGCATGTGCCATCAGATAAGGATTGGATATTGTCCACATGATCTAGCTGCGTATCATGAACCGTCATTGACTTAGTCATAAAATCAGAATGAAAGTAATCACCACCGATAATGATGTCGATTGATTGATAACCATGTGTCATAATCCGCTGCAGTTCATTCAGATAGTCTTGGGCATCATCATAGGTTTCCCAACCAAAGTGTGCATCAAAGATTGGCACGATTAAATGTCGCACGCCTACGGCTGTAGTTTTAACATGCACAGGTTCAATCTTTCGATTGTAGATTTCCAATAGATCAGCTGTATTAATCCCAGTTTTAGGCTTAACATTAATCTTGGTTTGATACAGGTTGATATCTTCGGTCTGTCCCCAGAAGTTTGAGATGCTTGAAGTTAATTCCCACATATCAGGATCATAACCATGAGCAAGTAAAACATCTTCAGGTGTCTTCGAATCATTAGCGTGCATTTCAAGAATGGTTGTTGCTTCTTGCGTGCCATCCGAATGTTGTTTGCGTACAACCGAATCTGATTCAGGCAGTCTCAGTATCTTATGTCTGACAGCTGACCCAGTGAAGTTCTTATTGAACTTAGTCGACATCGAATCTGCAATGGCAATCGAAGACAGCCCTTGCTTATACAATCGAATCATTTCATCGATATATTCAGTTTTCCATTTCAAGTACAAGTAAGTAGTTGCCTCCTTTGTTATGTATTAATGACGAGGTTAACAGCACAGACTCCGTTAGTGTTTTGCTGTGTCGTCAATATAATTCAATATAAAAACCACCTATGACAGTAGGTGGTTTAAATATAATAGAGTGTGTATATGTCCAGAATGTGAATTAGTTAAAGGAGAAATAAACATGACAAAAGTAGGATATGACTTCTCTCAACTTTTTCACATTACCAATTTAACATGTAAATATAGGGTATTTTTCCGTGAATCGTACGAATGTTTGCTGAATTTCTCCGCACTAAAATATGCGTAATTCTTGAGCAACATCTTGGATAAAACTTCTACGTAATTCGTAGGCTTTCGAGTGCCCAACTTTAATTAACCCTGTCGCACACAATCCGTCAATTGAGAAGTCAGGATAACGTTTGAAATAAATCTCTTTGATAATCTTCTCAGTGTCTAAGCCTAATGAACTCTTCTCACATTGTGCTAAGCAAAATTCAACTGCATCACGTTGTGTTCTTAATCTGATAATCTCTGGATCAGATTCCACATTGATTAAAATATCCGTAAAGTGTTCTTTGAACTCGTTACCCATACCGCCACCCACATTCTCATCTTCAGGCACGGTTGGATGGCGTATTTCTAACTCACGTAATTCAATCGCACGATCAATGCGTGGATAATCTCTGAGTATTTGTTCCACTTTGCGAAATCTGGGATCTGATCGGTGTAATTCTCCCAAAGCTTTCACTCCCCGTAATATAAGTCTCTAACTGTTTGCCAACCCATGATTGCAAATACCACCATACAAATTGCCACGATAAATGCTGTCCAGTGCCATTGCAGAATGTAACAATTCCACTCCAGCCAGCTACCAGCAATCAATGCCACAACGCATGCAATCACGGTTATGATATCTAGTACGATGCCAATTGATTTCATAATTTCCTCCCACACATTGGACAATAGTTAATTGTTGTTGAACCGCCATATCCATTTGAACCATTTTCTTCTAACCAACCATTGCTTGTGATTGTAACGTCCATGCTGTCATAACCGTTAGCTTTGATGATTGGCTTATATGGCTCATGGCAATACACACAATTTTCATTCATTATGTTCACTCTCCAATAGCTCTGCATTTTCGTGAATATTACCGATGACTTCATCAGCTTTTGCAATGTAATGAATTGTAACCTGACCATCTAGGTGCACGTAAAATGCACGAAAATCAAAAGTTCCCATTTGTTTTTCAGCGTCTACATATCCAGATATACGTTTTACAATTTGAATCCAACCGTCATCGGTTCTTAAAATATCGCCCTCGTAAATATCTTTGCCGTTTTTATCGGTTAACCCTGTCCACTGTTCGACCACATACTTATCGTTGTCTAAGAAATCACCAAAACAACTTTCCCAATACATGGCATCTTCACCATTTGAATAATACACACATCCGCTGAGCGTATCGTATGCATTCTGAATATCATAAAGCATTTGTTTTTCTTTTTTATCCCATGCTCTAAATTTTGGTGTCATTTGAACTCAACCGCCTTTCCCGTATGAACGCTACTATTTTTGGTGTTTTTACTAATTTTCATGGCCGTTCACTCCACATATTTTTGATGAACAGATTCTAATTCTGCAATTTCATCTGGATTGTCAGAATAAAACATTGATTCTTTTGAACTACTCATAACTCCTACTTTATTTTGTTTGCAATAAGCAAAGATTGCGTTCTTCACCAAATCTGTAACATCGATTGCATTATCAGGAAGTATTCCATTCGGACTTTTTTGAACAAACGCCACTATCTCACCGCTGATTGATCTTAATGCCATATGAAAATTATCTTTATTCATATCTATTCCTCCACATATTCCCTAGGCAACTGCTTAACCCATTCTGGTACATTGCTGTCATCGAGTTCTTGTTCAGTGAAAGTGAGTGTAAGATTTGGTGATGCATCAAATTCGTTGGCTTCTTTGTTGTACCATATATACATTTGTGGACCGAAGGTTGGTAACTTTTTTAATGGCAACCTAAACTTTTGCTCTGATACTTTGAAACCAAACATCATTACACGGGCAAATTCATCGGGGTGATTGATAATCCAAGTTTCAGCAACTTCTAGTTGTGGACATTCATGCCAATCATCAACCAAATCCTCATAGGCATTTCGAAATACCTCGCCCAAATCATCATCATTTTTGTTAAACCATTCAATTGCATAATTCACGCATTCTGGAATCAGCGGCAGATCATCTGGCAAGGCGATGTCACTGGCCGCAGAGTAACGGGCTCTTAGGTCATCATAGGCCATCTCCCAACTACTACCCTGCTCGCCGAACTCTTCCAATGCGCTCAATGCGTCCTCGAACACGTCCCGCTTCGTCTCATTGCTCATCGTCAGTCACCTCTTTAGTTTCAGCAATGAATGCGTGTATAGGCAATGACAACTCATTGCCGTCCTTTAGCCTGACGATATAGCAGTACCCGTCACTGTCACATAGGCTTTTAATGAAGTCTATACTAACAACGTCACGGTCTGAATGACATTCAACTGGGTTATTATGTTGCCCATCCCAAACCATTTTGAAATGTGGTTCATCGTATGGGCGCCCTACTTCAATTATCCGTGTTGTCTGAAATATGCTTCCGTCATTAAGGTTCTCATCGTGGTCCATCAAGGTTAGGCTTTCTAGCCTGATTATTTTATTGCTCATCGTCGGCCACCTCTTCTTTCTCGAAGCATTGCAAGCCATAATGTTCGATATCTGCTTCGGTAAACTGCTCATCTTGAGTACATTCGCGGTTGTCTTCACTTATGGTGTTAATAGAGCCGGTTATCTTGTATAACCAACCTTGTTTTTCGTTGCCCATCCAGTTATCCGGTGTCTTAACGTACCAACGCTGCGGTCGCTCGACCGTCCAGCCGTTGACGTAAGCGTTCATCAACAATTCTTCTTCACCACTAGCTGATAAATTAGCGCTGTCAGAAATATAAGTTGCCGGATATTCTTCATCACGAGCATTTTCAACGATTTCGGCTTGTTCCTTGCTTAGCACTACCTTTTCAGGCTCCTCAATCAAAGTGACAACGTGGCCGTCATATTTTTTAGCCAACCTAAGCGCGAGATCAATTCTTTTGAAAACACTTCCTGTCTTATCGTTCCACCAAGGTGGCATACCTGTGTCCCAATATTTTCCTTCGTCGTTCTTTACCACGTACAATTTTTCTTCGCTCATTTTTAGTCCTCCGTAAATTTAACTTTTATTACTCCAGTAGTTCCGGGTTAGCGTGTACGTTTCCAACTACAATATCTTGTTATTACAGTGCTAATAGAATTTAATGTACTTCTGCCAATTATTATCAATCATGTATGCAATCAACTCATCATATCGACTAATTGAATTCGTTTCGTTATTTAATAAATCTGTTAGTCTCGCTGTCGAAAATTCGACTGTGAGATTTTTCTTACGGATATATTCAAATAACTGTGCGTTGTTAAATTCTGGATGATCCTGAACAAATTCTTCAATCTTCATCAATCTCACCAATTCTTAACTTGCTAGTCTGGACCATGCTGTACTGATGTCCTTTTGAATAATTACTAGCCTTATCATGATCCAAAAATACTTTCAAAACTCTATCTTTTACTTTCACGATGTAGCACGTCACTTCTCTGTATTCATTGTGCATATCCGTACCCCTTACTGAATAATTTTTAATGCGTCATCAGCGCTTCTAGCCACACCGTATAAAACTGGGAACTTAGCTATATAATTTGCAAATGTTTTCTGATCAGGTCGTAGCTTACCTTTTTCATTTTTAACTTCGACTAAAACCATTTTTCCGTCTGATTGACGAAATCCTGTAATATCTGGCCACCCTTTCGGGAACAACATAATTGTGCGATCATCCTTAGTTCTAATTTTTCCAGCATTACTTCGGCAGACTGTGCAACCTGCCCTGGACAATGCAACTAAAATCTCTGATTGTATTTGATGTTCTGATTTGATAAGTTTCACCTCACGGGTGTCAGTTATGGTAGTCAGATAAAAAAACTCTGTAATTCCTACTGCTGTAATAGTTTGACTATATTTTCTTATAGGGTGTCAGATATTTTAAAAAACTGTTCTTCTCTTTATATATACTTTTATCTTTCTATACATACTTTTACTACATTATCTGACACCTATAAGAAAATAGAGTACATAAGCAATAGTATCAATGCATTAAGCTACTTTTTTATCTGACACCTGTCTGACACCATCTGACAACTTTTTTATTTATTCCAACTCATTCTTGGATCGCTTTTAATTCTTAAACCTTGAAAACATCTACCGTGTTTTCCTTTTTTATAATGAAACTTTAGCTTCATTTCACGGCTGAATTTTTGTTTGCTCATAGAATATTCCGAATTGTCACTTGCCCAAGTTTTATATTTTTCAAATATTCCACCAGCTGGAACTTCATACATATCTCCAATTTCACAACATTCATTAACAAACGTTGAAATAACATCCATCTCATCACGGTATTCCTTACTGGCATTTGTCACACTTTCTGGCGGATTTAATCCTTCACGCTGCCACTTCAGTGCTCCCTCAACAATCCAGTTAAGAATACCGACTGACTCACGTTCCAATTTGTACTTCAAGTCCTTATCAACTTTCTCAATTGGAATCTGAACCTTGAATGGGATTAACATCAGTCTGCGCCAGATACCATCGTCAGTCCCACGAATGATTGGCTTGTGGTTAGTTGCTAGCCATAACTTGAACTGTGGTTGATACTCGAACTCTTTGCCGTATAGATAACGTGCTGTTACGGTATCACCACCAGTTAATTGCTTGACTAATCCTTCATCCAATCGGACTCCGTCATTTGGCTCTGATGATGTGACTAGCCGTGCATTTTCTA
>NZ_BAAHWX010000017.1:0-20762 GCF_054784995.1 Paucilactobacillus salsurae
GGTTGATGATGTTTTGTTTGAATTCTTTGTCGTAACGAGTTGGCATGTAAAAATTCCTTCCTTTTGAGAGACGATTTATTCATTATACGCTCTCTTAAAAGTTGTCTCAGGAATCAGCTTACATCCAAGATAAAGCTAATCCAGATAAGCAGATGATTAAGCTAGTGGAAGAAGTCGGAGAGTTGTCAGCGGCATACAACAAAGATAAGGACTTCGAGTTTAGCGACTCAATCGGTGACATCATTGTCGTGCTAACTATCTTATGCCAACAAAAAGGTGTCAATATTCAGCAGTGCATGGAGTTAGCACTTAGTCAGATTAACGGACGTAAAGGCAAGATTATTGACGGTGTTTTTGTTAAGCAAGCTGATCTAAATGAATAAGGTGAAACGGCATGTCACGACCAAGAAGACACATTGAATACGCATTATACAAGGGCGATGAGTTCCTAGATATAGGAACAGCAGAACAGCTAGGTAGTAAGTTCGATTTATCAGCGAACACTGTTAAATATTATGCAAGCAACGCACACTTAGAAAGGCTTAAAAAGAAAGATGACGGTATCGTAGCCGTCAGACTGGAGGGTGACAATGAAACTTGACTTAGGACTAGTTTATGAAATCGAAAAAGACTACGGTTCATTAATGAATGCACCTAGTACGGACAGCCGTTTAAGAAAACTCAGACAACAAGCTAAGCCAATGAACGCTAGTGATGAAGTTAATCAATTCGAAGTTGAAAGTAGATATACTAACGACGAAATTGCGAAGATTGATCACTATGTTGTCGAAGGTGGCAGATATCACTGGTCTTATGATCAGACAAGAGACCGAATCAGTAGATACACAGATTTAGGCTATGTGAATAGGCGGTACATCTATCAACGATCAGTAGCATTGAATATTAAGTTACGTGGTCGAATTAAAGAGGAGTGGCAAAGGATTTGAATAATGACAAAGTGTTTAATGCCGCTAATAAAATTAAAGAGCTAAGAAAAGAACAAAATAAAACACAAAAAGATGTGGCTCTTGCTATAGGTATGACTGAACAAGCAGTAGCGAATTATGAAACGGGTAAACGTGAACCTAAACTTAAAACATGGAGAAAATTAGCAAATTTTTTTGGTGTGCAAGTTGGCTATCTTATAGGAGGAACGGAGAATGTGGGCAACTAAAGTAGGCCAGTTTATTGGCATGATTATTGTGGGTATTATCGGATTAATTGCGTTAGCAATCTTTGTTATCTTTTTAGGTTTCTTGTTAATTGGGATTGTCCATGTTTGGAGTTTTGTAGCTGCATTGCTGGGGGTGTAACTTATTAGACGGTCAACATTTAGACATATCGAAGACATATTAAGGGACTATCCAAAGATTGATCAGTATATTGAAGAACGTGAACAAGAGCTGCGCTATCCGTTTCAACAAGCAGACGAAAATGTGGGCGGTGGCCGGGGGAACAACTACACGGAACACACAACCGACATGCTGATCACAATTGATGAAGATAGACGACTGAACAATCTTAAATGGCAACGTGACGTGATAGACGATTGCTTAGATGATTCAGGTCAAGAAACTGAAATAATCATCAAAGAGTTATATTTCAAAAAGCGCCCCGATTTTACGCTTGACGGTCTAATTGCTAACGGGTTGATTCATGTATCACACACGCAAGCATTTAATTTAAGACGTGAATTTATCCAGAACATCGCAAACAAAATGCGAATGTCTGAATAAAGAGTGTATTATTCGTGTATTTTAGACACCCTTTTGCGTGTTAAATTGGTATTGTCAGATAGTCGGACAGCTACTGACATTCATTAGGCGTTAATAAATTCATTTCTTTCAGGACTAGATTAGCTCAGTGGAAGAGCACAGCTAAGATGGCTAAGTCACTGGTTCGATTCCAGTATCTAGTTTTGCATAACGGAGCATATCTCCACGAATTACGGTTATGCAACGTGAGTTAGACTGTCCCGTCGCTCACGTTATCCTGAGGTAAAGGTAAAAATACAATTGCATATTCTCATTTGTGTTCGACAGGTTGGGTTCGATTCCCAATCGCCTCATTACTGTGCTTCTATTGAGTAAGCAAAACCGGTTAGCTTCGTTGTACTTGCAACGCAATAGAAACCAAGTGCACAGTCGGAAAATTGGCCTCTACGTGGCCCGGCATTTCTCACAATCTTGTTGCTACCGATTACAAGATTGATTACATACAAAACATGGTAGTAGTGTTGGTGTTGCTAATCCCATAGTCGCACGGCATGAAAAAGAGCGTGTACTTCTATATGGACATAAACTCTTTGAGTTGCGGCCTTGAAGTTGACACTAAAGATGGAGCTGGAGACCTCATCCGTTAAAAGGGAATAATGTATATACAGACTATATTGACCCTACATATAGTTGCCTGCCGATGGGCTTTGTTGCATTGGCGTAAGTCTCCCTGAAGACCGTAAAATCAGGCGATAGGGTTTGACAGCTTAGTTGCTGTCTTTTTTAGTGCTCTCAAGCAGCAATTGAATGAATAGTCGAGTGCGGAGCTTGGGGGCATATACATATATAAAGAAAGGTGGTGGCTTGACATTACTTGGCCCAAAGAACAGTTGAACAAAGCAATCGAATTGCAACAACAGGGGCTAAGTAGTGCATTAGTCGCCTCTAAATTGTCAGAAATATTTGGCAAAGAAATATCACAAGTATCAGTACAACATAAATTACAACGTGAAGGTCATGCGTTCTCTAAAGTTGGTCATCGTGAGTGGAATGATGATGGTGTGCAAACATCAACCACAATCCTAGAAGTAATCAATGGACAAAAGCTAACACCAGAAGATGTTATCAAAGCTCATGGATATGACCCGAAACAATGGGAGATAACTAAAAACATATCTAACTTTTGGAAACAAAAAGAAGATGTGACCAGTTATCAATCTAAGATATCTATTAAGCCACGATCACATATTCCAGTTGAGGAGTTAAGCAAGATACTTAACGAACGGGTTAAACCAATTACGATACGTGCTGAGAACGACGGCAAGCATAATCTTGTTATTCCGCTATATGATATGCACTTTGGAATTATGACGTTTGACCTGCTGAAGAATCAATTAGCAGAAATTAAAGCAATCATTGAACGTGGTTATAAACGTATCGTTATTGAACAAGGTGGAGACCTATTACATTCTGACAAGATGACTAAAGCCGAAACGGTCAAAGGCACACAACTTGACCCAGTAGATATGGTCCAAGCCGTCAAAGACGCTAAGCGATTCTACGATGAAGTCATTCAATGTGCGTTAAAGAATTCCAAAAAGGTTGATATCTACGGAGTAGGCGGCAATCATGATTACGATCTAGCATACCTGTTTACAGACGGTTTAAGTGACAGATACCCACAAGTAGATACACATAACACACTAGACGTAAGACAAACCTACCAACTAGACAAAGTAGGTATCATGCTAGCTCATGGTGACAAGGCACAGAAAAAATTACCAATGTTATTCGCCACAGAGTCGCCTTATATTTGGTCATCAAGTAATTATCGTGAGATACACTTTGGACACTTCCATAAAGAAGTCACTCATGATGATTACGGAGTTGTCACTAGACAGATTGGAACACCTAAGTTAAATGACCCGTATGAAGTATCAAATGGATACACGATGGCAACACATAAATTGCAGTTATTTGAATATGGTGTTGATCGACTTAAAGCCACTTATGAAATTTAGGAGGGCTAATAATGAAAAATGTTATTGCAGTTAGTGCAACAGAATACAATCATAACTGGCCAGTATATAGCAAAGAACCAGATGTATATACGTGTATTTATGTCAATGACAGTGGAATTGAGGTAACAAAGGTGCTCGCTACGTATAAGGAATATGTTGAAGCGTTACGACTTTTTAATTCTTACGGCAGTGAAAAGAGAGAAAGTAAATCACTTTGGCAAACAATCAAAGAATTGGTCAAATAGACGTTACAATTTTTTAATGAAAGGAATTGATGATATGACCCATGCAGTTATCTATGATAAGCCTGGTTGTTCTAAGTGTAAGTTAACCGAACAGTTACTATCACAAAGTATGCGCACTAAAGTCGAACACCTATTTATTGGAAACGATGAGTGGTCCGATAGAAAACTAGAAAAGTTCCGTGACCAAGGTTATTCATCAATGCCGGTAGTTAGAATCTACAGTGGTGACGGTGACAGGCAAAGAGTCGATGATTGGTGTGACTTTCGACCTGATCGCATTAACAAGTGGAAATAATAAACGTTATGAAATCAATTCGAATTGAGGTGTAGGTGATATGTAATGAAGCTAACAGCTAAACAAAAGAAGTTTGCAGATAACTATATTAAGTCAGGTAATGCAACACAATCAGCATTGCAGGCCGGATATAGCAAGAAAACTGCTTATCAAAGTGGGGCTGAAAACCTCAAAAAACCTCAAATAAAATCATATATTGATTCTAAGATGAATGAGATTGAATCACACAAGATAGCAGACGCAAAAGAAGTCTTAGAGTTCTTTACTGATGTATTGCGTGGCAAGGCTAAAGAAATAGCCGTTGTAGGTACGCCTTATGGTGTTGAAGAAGTGGAAAAGCCACCTGATATTAAAGCACAAATGAGTGCGGGCAAAGAGTTAATGAAACGTTATCCAGAAAGTAACGAGTTATTACAAGCCCAGATTAGAAAAGCTAAGGCAGAAGCTGATATTCGTGAAGCGGAAGCTAATATTGCTAATGGTAACGGTACTGAAATACCAGATGACGGTTTCTTGAATGCACTAAAGCAGAATGCTGATGAAGTTTGGGGTGAAGACAATGAAGATGAAACTAAAGACTAACATTTTCAAATTCACTCCATTTTCAAAGAAACAAATGCAAGTGCTGACTTGGTGGCTAGCACCACAGAACAAAGATTATGAAGCCATTATATGTGACGGTTCAGTTCGTGCCGGTAAGACGGTTATTATGTCACTGTCTTATGTTATGTGGGCCATGCATAGTTTTAATGGTCAACAATTCGGTATGGCTGGTAAGACGATTGGCTCATTCAGGCGAAACGTACTTAGACCGCTTAAATTGATGTTGTATGGACGTGGTTATAAGTTAGTTGATCATCGTACTGACAACATGATTGAAATATCTAAGGACGGTAAGACCAATTACTTCTTCATATTTGGTGGACGTGATGAAAGTAGCCAAGACTTAGTTCAAGGACTAACGGCTGCAGGTTTTTTCTTTGATGAAGTAGCGTTAATGCCACAGTCATTTGTGAACCAAGCAACGGCTCGTGTATCTGTTGACGGTGGTAAGTACTGGTTCAACATGAACCCTGAAGGCCCTTATCACTGGTTTAAGCTAGAGTGGATAGACAAGCTGCGTGACAAACGGGCATTACGTATCCATTTTAGAATGGAAGATAACCCGTCACTATCACAGTCAGTCATTGAACGATATAAACGTGGTTATTCAGGCGTGTTCTATCAACGCTATATCTTAGGGCTTTGGGTGATGTCAGAAGGTGTTATCTATGACAATTTCAACAAAGAAACGATGGTTGTTGATCAGTTGCCAGGAACACCAAGCCGTTACTATGTCAGTTGCGACTACGGTACACAGAACCCGACAGTCTTTCTACTTTGGGGCTATGTGCAGGGTAAGTGGTATTGCGTTAAAGAATACTATTATGACGGACGGCACAGCCCTAGACAGAAGACTGACGACGAGTATGCAAATGACCTAGATAAATTTGTAGGCAACATTCGGGCGAAGATTATTATTGACCCGTCTGCTGCCTCTTTTATTGCTAAGTTACGTTCTAAAGGTTATCAAATCATCAGGGCTAAGAATGATGTTGTTGATGGAATAAGAGAAACACAAACAGCAATGAATAACGGCAAAATAATGTTCACTAGTGGCTTAAGCAATCTATTCAAAGAGATATATTCGTACATTTGGGACGATAAGGCTGCTAACCGTGGCGAAGACAAGCCAGTTAAAGAACACGACCACGCAATGGACGCTATGCGCTACTTTGTCTACATGGTACTAGTCCACAATAATAAAGCAGTTACGATTAAGAACAGATATATCTAGGAGGCGATTAACATTTCAATTACAGTTGGTGGAAAAGGCTCATTAATTAATGACACGACGTTTGTATTCCCAGTTGGTGCTACAATGTCACCAGATGACCTTAAAGGGTTTATTGAAGCGAATAAAAGTATCACGAACACGAAATACGATAAGCAACATGCTATGTTTGTCGGTGATCACAGCGTATTACATAAAGCTGCTAAAGATCATGGACCAGATAACAAGTTAGTTGCTAATTTAGCACATTATATTGTTGAAACGTTTAATGGATATTTTATGGGTATTCCACCTAAGATTACATTAGACGACAACAAAGACAATCAATTATTGCAACTATGGAATGATACCAATAGTATGCAAGACAAGTTAAATGAAATAAGCAAGCAATCAGATGTCTACGGACGTTCGATTGCTTTTTTGTATCAAGATGAAAATTCAGAAACACGAGTTGCATTTAGTTCACCAGATACTTCATTCATGGTGTATGACGACACTGTGGCACATAACCCACTAGCATACGTCAGATACGCATTCGATGAACAGCAACAAATCACAGGTACTGCTTACTTTGAAGATGTTCAATATGAATTTAATTCAGCTTGCAAGCCGTTGAATGAAGAAGTTAACCAATTCAAGCAAGTGCCAGCCGTTGAGTTCTACGGAAACGAAGAACGACAAGGCGTGTTTGATAATGCAATGACACTGATTGACGCACTAGATAGTGTGTTGAGCCAAAAAGCAAATCAGAATGAATACTTTGATAATGGCTACTTGTTGCTAGCTGGCTTGAACTTAGATACTGACGGTGACGGTGAACCAGAATTCAATTTAGATAATAATCAAATCCTTTATGCTCCAAACGCTGAGAGCGTGAATGCAAGGGCTGAGTTCTTACAAAAGCCCGACGGCGATACTATGCAAGAGCACCTAACTGATAGGCTTATGACGCTTATCTACCAAGTATCAATGGTCGCTAACTTAAATGACGACGCATTCAGTGGTAATAGTTCAGGGGTTGCGCTGCAATACAAGCTACTACCAATGAAAAACATGGCTGCTAACAAAGAACGCAAGTTTACACAAGCTTTGAGGCAACTATATAAGATTGCATTCAGTGTTGGGACTATCTTGAATGAATCAAAAGCAGACTCATGGCAAGAGTTAACGTTCCAATTCACACGCAACATGCCTGTTAACTTAGCTGATGAAGCACAGACGGCTGCTAACTTGCAGGGCGTTGTCAGCAAGGAAACACAGCTTAGCACATTGTCGATTGTGGACGACCCTAAGGACGAAATTGACCGTATGCAAAAGGAAGATATTGATACAACTAAGATTGCTGAAAAGTCGCAAGATACATTACCTTATCAGTTTCAACAGCAGAACGAGAAAAGCAAGGTTGTGACGGACAATGGCGACGAATAAAGCTTATTGGGAACAACGAGAAAAGAAACACATTGAGCAACTTAATAAAGCCGATGAAGACTATTCAAGCAAGCTACAAGGCCACTATGACGAAACAATCAAAGATATCAACAATGATATTAATGAATTTTACGTCAAATACGCTAATAAAGAGGGTATTTCGTTAGCTGAGGCAAAGAAAAAGGTTGCTAATGAAGATGTTAAAGCCTTTCAATCAACAGCTAAGAAAATGGTCAAAGATAAAGACTTTTCGCCTGACGCAAACGAAAAACTACGGTTATACAACGCAACTATGCGAATTAATCGACTTGAAATGTTAAAGGCTAAGATTGGCCTAGAATTAACAGGAATGAACACTAAACAAAGTGCCAGCTTGAAAGCTAAACTCACTAAGGAATATCAAAGTGAAGTCGAGCGTCAGGCTGGCGTTCTCGGTGAAAACAAGCTTGATAATGTGGCCGCTAAAGTCGACACAGTTGTTAATGGTTCATTCTATAACGCAACATTTAGTCAGCGTATATGGGCTAATCAGGACAGTTTAAAGGCACGTATTGACAAGCATTTAACCGATTGGCTTATTCGTGGTGACAAACCTACTGACAAGTTAGCAAAAGACCTGGCCAAAGAAATGGGAGTCAGTTTTAACATAGCTGATCGGCTCATGAAAACCGAATCAAGCCGAATATCAGTTGAAGCTGAAAAGAATTCGCTGTCTGAGGCTGGAGTTAAGTATTATTGGATTGTTGGTGAGGCTGACGCTTGTGATGTATGTAAGGAATTAATTAGAAAAAGCCACACAAAGCCGATTAAGGTTGATGACGCAACTATAGGCGATAACACGCCGCCAATTCATGCACGTTGTCGTTGCACTATGTCAGCTGCGTCAGATGATTGGGAAGAGTGGAATCAATGGTTACAAGATAATGGTTATTCAACTAGCCCGTTGTGGTCAAAACGATCAAAACATGCTAAGAAGCAAAGCAATAACGTTAAAAAAAATTTATCCAAAAATGATTTTAAAGATGACAACCCAAGCTATTCAAAATATACTACTGGCAACTTGACTGACGACCAGATTGAATCAATTAAATCATATTACCAAGGAACAGCGTACGATGTTAACTCTGATTTAAGACATGGTGATGTTGGTCTTGATGATGATTATGTGAAATCTATTTCGGACGCAATTAACAATAACGTTGCAAAAAAAAATTTGACGTTGTACAGAAAAGTTGTATCTGGTGATGTTCAAAAACGAACTATGAACTACTATGCTAATAATCCTGAAATGGCATTCCCAACATTAAAGGTAGGGGATATTTTTGAAAACAAAGGGTTCATGAGCACTGCAAAAACAACAAATGGTGATAGATTTGACCCAAACAGTAGCTTATTTGAAGGTGATATAGAATTTCATATAACTGTTCCGCAAGGTTATCATGCATTAGATATTCAACCTATTGCTGATAAAGATTTAGTTGGTGGAATATCTTCGGAAGAAGAAGTTTTGTTGAATCATGGTGCAAAATTTGAAATTACAGACATAAAGAAGAAAAAGTTACCATCTCATGTATCTTTAAGCAGTGAGAATGGCAACAACGCTACAATTGATGAAATTACACAAATTTTCATGAAATTAATTAAGTGAGCGATGGCGAATAAGCCACCGCTTTTTTAGTGCACTTTTTCCTGATTGCAGTGGGTAAAGAACAACTGAGTAGTGACTCCCAAGTCACCCTAATAAATGCGAGATATGGAGGTATCCAATTATGGATTCAGAAGAAACAAAGAACACAGAAGAACAAGAAAATACTGGTACAGATGAGCAAGTTGATACAACGGGTACTGACCAATCGGCCGATGATCAGCAAGACAATCAACTTGACTCTGATAAGGCAGTTGACAAACTTCAAAAACGTTTAGGCAAGGAATCGGCTGAAAAGCACGATTTGGAAGACCAACTAACACAAGCACGTCAGTTAATCGAAGAACTTAAGTCGGGCAAAAAGTCCGTTAAGGAACTATCTGATGAAGATAAGAAGAAACAGGATACTGACGAAAAAGATTCAAAGATTCAAGAGTTGGAATTACAAATCGCACGAACTAAGGCTATTTCTGAAACTGACGCAGTGTTCAAAGAACAAGGCTTAGTGGTTAGCGAAGACATTCTAAACATGGTTGTTGGTGACGCTAGCGACTCTAATAGTAATTTCAGTAATGTCAAAGCACTAATGAGCCTTGTTAATCAGATTCGTGATGAGGACCGAAAAGAAAGTTTAAAGGGTCGCACGCCCCGTGAAAATGGAAAATCAACTCCAGATTACACAAAAGGTGACTTTGCAAACATGACGATGAGTCAAAAAGTCGATCTACATGCACAAAATCCAGAACTATTTAAGAAATTAACAGGAGGAATTTAATATGGCAGATACAGCCCCAACAAAAATCGCAGACTTGGTGAACCCAGAGGTATTAGCACCAGTCGTATCATTTGAATTAGAAAATGCATTACGCTTTACAGGTTTGGCAAACGTGGACACAACCTTAACAGGACAGCCAGGAGACACATTAACTTTTGCTAAGTTCACTTATATTGGTGACGCAGAAGATGTGCCAGAAGGTGAAGCTATTCCAATGGATAAAATTGGAACTGAAAAACAACAGGTTACTGTAAAAAAGGCAGCTAAAGGTACATCAATTACTGATGAATCAGCACTGTCAGGCTATGGCGACCCAGTAGGAGAATCAACTAAACAACTTGGTTTGGCAATTGCTAACAAGGTTGATAATGACTTATTGGCAGCAGCAAAAACAGCGACACAAACAGTATCAATTACACCAGACGTTGACGGTATTCAAACTGCTATTGATATTTTCGATGATGAAGACGATCAAGTTATCGTTGCAGTATTGAACCCTAAAGACGCTGCTAAAGTGCGTGCAGACGCTATTGCTAAGAAGCTAGGTTCTAAAGTTGGCGCAAATCAATTGATTGACGGAACTTATCTTGATGTCTTAGGTGTTCAAATTGTACGTTCTAAGAAACTTGCGGAAGGTGAAGCAATCTTTGAAAAGGTTGATACAACTAAACCAGCACTTAAGCTTGTTATGAAACGTGGTGCGCAAGTTGAATCTGACCGTGATATCAAACGTAAGATTACTGAAATCACTGCTGACGAACACTATGCTGCTTATGTCTACTATGACAAAAACTTGGTTTATGCTACTGTAGCCCCAAAAGCGTAACCCCGTCAGGTGATGGCGGTGGCTCTACTGAATCAACTACTGAGCCGGAAACGGCCACTACGTCAGCAACGTTTGACCCTAACGGAGATATCAAACCAACTGACGCAAACACAGTAGATGAAATTACTGCGTGGTTAACAGCACACAGTATTGACTTCACTGGAAAGACACTTAAGGCTGACTTATTAGCGCTTGTTCCTACTGAATAGGCGGTGATTAAATGGCAGAGAGTAATCAACCAGTAGCACTTGATGAGTTGAAAACGTGGCTTGGTTTAAATAATACAAATTCGGACAAGTTGCTTACTTTGATTATCAGCAAAACCGTGTCATATACACGATTTAAGCTTGGTTTGAAGAAAGGCGAGTTGTTCCCTGAAGAAGTATCGTTTATTCCGTTTGACGTGTGTGTTAAGCGTTATAACAGGCGTGCTAACGAAGGCATGGCCAGTTATTCGCAAGAAGGCGAGTCAATCACGTTTAACAATAACGACTTTGACGAGTACGAAGACGCAATCGAACAGTGGAGAAAAGACAACGGTAAGAATGCTACTTCACTTGGGACTATTCAATTCAGAAACGCTTACGAGGGGGAATAGACATGCGATTTAATCACACTATTTCTTTTATTAAGCATGATGATAAGTACGACCCAACAATTAGTGAACACGTAGAAAGTAACGAAGTCGTAAGCACTATTGAAGCTAACGTGACTGATATTGGTACTGAACGGGCAGCGCAGTTATTTGGTGATATTAAACAACGACACTTGGTTGTTCGTTTAATTGAACCAGTACAAGTGCCGTGGTCTTATCTGACTATTGATGATAGTGATATTAAGTATACTTCCTTTACTTCACGAGAGCCGTTACACGCTAACACGTTGATTGTGAGTGAGACGAATGAGTACTAAAGGAATCAAGGTTACTGGAGTTAAAGAACTGCGAAAAAAGCTAGTTACCAACGCTAAAATGACGGAAGTCAAGCGAATAGTACGGGATAACACAGCTGATATGGAATCACATACTACCGATTTAGAAGCCCGTGTTTATACGAAAGGTTACTCGAAAGGTGACACTCGTAAACAAACACACATGGCTATTCAAAAAGGCGGTATGTTAGGAATTGTCGGTATGGGAATGTCTTATGACGCTTATCTTGAATATGGAACTAGATATATGCAACCTGAGCAGGCCTTAACGCCTGCTTTTTTGTATCAAAAGAAAAAGTTTATTGAAGATTTAAACAAGCTAACAGATTGAGGGTGACATGATGACTCCCGATCAAGAGTTATACGACGCAATGTATGGCTTAAGTGAGTCGCTAGGATATGAAACAGTTGAATATATACCGGACGCAGTTGAATTAGGTGATTTACCAAGCGTTTATGTTGGTGAAACACTTACCCAACCACTGTCAACAAAAGATCACGTTTTAGGTAGCGTGTCTGTGACAGTGCATGTGTTTGGTAAACGTAATCAACGTAAATTAGTATCTGAAAGACTTACTAATATATTCAATCATGCGTCAACTATTAAAAAAACAGATAATTTCGGTTGGTCATTTAACGGTGGCCGCACAATGCCACAGGTTGTTGGAGAAAAACAATCTGATGGCATTTTTTTGTGGCACGGATATATGACTGCTGAAATGCGATTGACAAGATAGAAAGGAAGATTAATACATGGCAGATACTACAACTGCAGCATATCAAGGTATTGATAAAGTAATCTATGCTCGAAAGCATAACGACGGTACACCAGTGCGTGTTCCATTTCAAACGACCCATAATTTAGATTTGAGCCGTGACAATGATTCAACGGCTACTAAGGACGGTGCTGTTCCATCTATTGCACCACTAGAAGGTGAACTTGAAGTCGAAGCGTTATCTTCTAATTCTCCAGCTTATGCGTTATTTGAAGATTCACTAAATAACAATGAACGGTTGGATATTTGGGAAGTTAATTTTGCCGAAACAAACGAAGAAGGCTTATATGAAGCTACTTACCTGGAAGCTGTTGTTAACGAAATTTCAGTTGATAACGACGCTGACGACTTAAGTGCTTCTGACGTTACTTTCTCAGTTTACCCAACCCCAGTTAAAGGCTTTACAGCCGTTTCTAAAGAAGAAGTGGACGAAGTTGCTTATGCATTCCAAACAATGGACCCAAAAGCGTAACCCCGTCAGGTGATGGCGGTGGCTCAGCAACAAGTGAATCAAATAGCACTTCTACTTCAGAAAGTGAATCTGCACAAGTAGCAGGTTAGTTATAGTTTCGTTTACATCAACAAGTCGCCTATGAAATGCACAATACCTAATGGGGCGGCATTTAATCATGGAGGATAAATCATGCAATTAGAATTCAACGGAAAAGTTTACACAGAAAAATTTGGTATCAAGTTCTTACGGGAATTAAACAAGAAATACAAGGTTGAGCAAGACGGTATGGAATTCGGTGTCGGTCTACAAGGATTACTAGTCGAATTATTCGCTAATAACGTAGTGTCATTGATTGACGCACTATCACTTGCAAACCAAACAGAAAAGGTCAAGTTCACGCAAGATCAACTGATTGACGCTATTGAAAACGGTGAAATTGATGTTGAAAAATTGTATGACGAAGTTCTTTCAGCATTAAAAGAATCAAATATGACTAAAATGACGGTAAAAAACTTCGAGAAGAACCTGCACGAGAGCAAGTAGGTTCACCCGAAGACCAATACTATCAAATGCGACTCACTGCATTACGTTACTTCGGAATGACTGATCTAAATGAGATTGACCGAATGACAATCAGTGAGTATTTTTTGCGTTTAGAAGCTATTCAGCTACAGCACAATGACCAAGAAGAAATGATTCACTTGCAAGCGTGGACCAATCAAATGGTGCAAGCAACCAAGGGTAGTAAGAAGAATCCTAAGCCTAAATTCACTAAGTTTGAAGATTTCTACAACCATTCAAAGATTGAAAAAGGCATTCGTTCTGAATACGAATCAGGCATTGATACTCCTGAAAAGAAAGCTAAACGCAATCGAATCATGGCAGGTAAGAAAGCTGACGCATTGATAGCACAAAGACGAAAAGAAAGGAGGATAACATCATCGAACAATATTCAATTCAAGCCACTTTAGGCGCAAGTGACCGTGGGTTTTCTAAAGCTATGGGTAATGCCGATAAATCACTAAATGGCGTTGGTAAAGCCGCAGAATCGGCTACCAGTTCAATCATGAAAATTGCCACTGGTATTGGTGCTGTCAAGGTACTTACAGCCGGCATTGACTTAATTAAGAGTTCTGTTAGTGGCGCTGTTAAACGTATTGATACACTGAACAACTCATCAAGAGTGTTCCAAAATATGGGATATTCAACGAAAGATACTAAGGCAGCAATGGACGCTTTAACAAAGTCAATTCAAGGAATGCCTACAGCTTTAGATGACGGGGTTCAAGGAGTTCAATTACTTGCTAGTTCCGTTGGTGATATTGGTAAATCTGAACAAATCTTTGCAGCTTTAAATGACGGTATTCTTGGATTCGGTGGCAGTACTGATCAGGTTACGAATGCTATTAGGCAACTCTCGCAAGCTTTCGCTGGTGGAAAGGTCGACGCTGAAACATGGAACTCTATGTTAGACAGTGGCCTAGGACCAGCGTTAAATGCGATTGCTAAACAGATGGGTATCACATCGGCAGCGCTAAAGAGTGGGCTATCGGACGGTTCTATCAGTGTCGCACAGTTCCAAGACGCTTTAATTGATTTAGATAAGAACGGTGGCGGTGGATTAGCTTCATTACATCAAATTGCAATGGACGCTTTAGGCGGAATTAGTACAAGTATGACTAATGCTAAGACTGCGGTCACTCGTGGAGTTGCGTCTATTATTTCGGCAATTGATCAAGGATTAGCAGCAAATAACATGCCTACAATTGCGCAAGGTATTAGTTCTGCAGGTTCATTAATGGAAGCTGCATTAAACAAGGTTGCTAGTGTTATTCCTGGTGTCATAACACAAATCTCAAACTTTACACATGGCCTTATTCCAATTGCACCAGCGATTAAAGTTGTAAGTGCAGGAATGGCGGTGCTTGTCGCAGCTATTATGGGTGCAGGACAAATTGTTCCTGTTATTACAATGTTCACGCAATTTGGTGGCGCAGTAAGTAAATTAGGATCGCTTGTAGGTGCGTTAGGTGGGCCAATTGGGATTGCAATTGCAGTTGTATTAGCTTTGGGAGCGGCTTTCGCAGTTGTATATTCTAAATCAGAACCATTACGGAAAGCAGTTGCTAATGTTGGCAACGCATTTTCTACTGCATTTGGTCCAGCCATTCAAGCGGCTATTTCAAGTATTAAGGGATTCATTAGTAGTTTGACCGGTATTAGCGGAAACATTGATACTATCATTTCTAAAGTTGGTAGCGGTCTTGCGAACGCACTTAATTCGATTCCGTGGGACGCAGTAGCACAAGGCGCAGCGGGAGTATTTCAAGGAATCATTACTGTTGTCGGTATAGTGGTTGATGTGATTAAATCAATCGTTGACGCTGTATCAGGAGTTGTTCAAGGCTTCAATTCTGTTGGTGGTGCAAGCGCAGTATGGAGTATCTTATCAACAGTTATTAGTGGTATTGGCGACATTTTTAATATCATTGTAGCGACAGTAAAGGGTGTTGTTGACGCATTTACAAATATATCCGGTGCTACTTCAGCATGGCAAACGCTAGGGCAAATTTTAGGCACTATTGCGAATGTTATAGCAGCTATATTACCAATAGTTGTTACTGTTATTACCACTATTATCACAATAATTGGACAAGTAGTTGTTACGATTGCAAATGTAATGGCTACTATTTTTTCTGTCATTAGTACAGTGATGACTACTATTTGGACGACAATTCAACCAATCATCTTAGCTATCATTAACCTATGGAACACAATTGCTCCAATTGTGACAATAGTTTGGAACATGATTTTGTCTGTTATCACAACAGTGATTAATGTGATCATGACTGTAATTACAACTGTAATGACTGTTATTTCGACTACATGGACAACGATTTGGAATGTAATAAGTACAGTTGTGTCCACAGTTTGGAATATTATCATGACCGTTATCACAACAGTGATCAATGTGATTGCTGGAATTATCCAAGCAGTATTGGCCCTTATTCAAGGTGATTGGTCAGGTGCATGGACCGCTATTCAGACTGTAGCTTCTACTATTTGGAATGCAATTGTGACTATTGTTACTACGCTAATCAATGCAGTCAAATCAATTATCACTTCTGTTCTAAATGGTATTAAGGGCATTTGGACATCTATTTGGAATGGTATTAAATCAGTTGCTAGTACTGTATGGAATGCGATTAAATCGGTAATTTCATCTGCCATTAATGCTGCTAAATCAATTATTTCAAGTGCAATGAGTGCTATTAAATCAGCTATGACATCAGCTTGGAATGCAATTAAGAGTGCAACAAGCTCAGCATGGAATAGTTTCAAATCAATAATTTCAAACGGAATAAGTTCAGCTGTTTCCAGAATAAAAGGGTTTGTGTCAAGTATGAAGAGCGCTGGACAAGATTTAGTTAGAGGGTTCATCAAAGGAATTCAAAGCATGATTAAGACGGCAGTAAGCACAGCTGAAAATTTAGGTAAGAGTGCTGTTGGTGCAGTAAAAAAATTCCTACACATTGGATCTCCATCTAAAGTTATGGCCAAAATGGGGATGTGGACTGGTATGGGATTTGTGAATGGTATGAAAGGTATGCTGAAACCTATTGATAGAATGTCGAATGCAATGGCGGCCTCAGCGTTGCCTGATGTACAAAAAATTGATTTTACGCCAACATTCAATGCAAATAAGTTAAATACTCAACTGAAAAAAGCCGGTAATATGCTTAATAGCAAGCTTGGTACGAGTGTTGATCAAGAACTCAGCTTAAGCAACAATTGGACTGTTAACGTACCTGTTAATCTAGATGGGGAAACAATTGCAACTGTGACTGCTTCCCCTATGCAACGAGTATTAGATCAAATGCAAATGCAAACAAACAGAATTCATGGAAATGTTTAGGAGGGATAATTTGAGTTATAATTTTACAGCTTTTGATGAACAGAGTGAAACACAAACATCTCTTCCTAGCGAAGCTATGACATTCAATGGAAAAACAATTGAGAATGAAATACCTGAGTATCGAACTCTACAAGTAACAGGACGTGAGTTACTCGGTAATACTTTAGGTACGCTTAAAGTTGGACAGCAAGACGGAGAACGTATTCAGAGTAAAAGCAGGCCAGCAAGAGAAATCACAGTTAAATATCAAGTTGACGCTCCCAATCCTCAAAGGTTTAGGGAGATTTTTTATGAACTAAATCAACTGTTGTCGGGACAAGATGTAAAAATATTTTTCAATGATGACCCAGAGAAATATTTTATCGGTACATTAGAAAGTATCAGTGAAGTTCCAGGCGGTACTGATTCAGTTGTTTCAGATTTTACTATTTTGTGCAATAATCCTTACGCTTATGCTATGCAAGAAGATGAATTCACACTTAATAACGAAGTACAGACAGAAGATTTTGTTATAGATTTTAAAGATAAAATCAAAGATGACCTGATCAGCAATCCTAACTCAATTTGGGGTGCTGAAGATAAAGAAAACGAATCACGCACACCAGATTCATTTTGGTGGGAGTGGTATCAACATTCTTATACAGTTATTCAACAGGAAGACGGGCATTATGACTCATATACTCGTGAAACCGAGGGAAACTCAACTAGGTTGATGATGAAGTTTGACGTGCTGAAATCAATTGATAAAGTCTACCCTGGGTTTTGGCAAAAGTATGGCATTGTAGATAAAAATGCTAAGCTTGAATGGCTTAGAGCAAACATGACTCACTTTGAGTTCGATTGTTGGTCATTCGGCCGTGGTGCTAATGGTTTCGGTGTTATCGTTCAACTATGGAACGGAACAGAGTGGGTTGGCACAGAATCTAATACTGCTAGTTCACCATACAAAAACACATATTCATTTAATACAGCAAATGAGGCTATTAACTACATTGATAGTGATGGCTATTTTTATGCAATGACTGCGACTAATGACGCAAGTGAAACAGATAGAACTATTATTTATTTGGATTATGCTTGTTTGAATATTTTGGCTACTTTACCAGTTACCGATTCGTTAGAAATTCAAAATGATGGCCCACTTCCTGTGCCAGTTCGTTTTGAAGTAACTAACAAAGGAGATAATGGTTTCTTCGGAGTAAGCAATGGAGATCAATCTATCCTAGTAGGTAATCCTAGTGAAGAAGATGGGGGTATATTAAGCAAATCTGAACGCATATTTTCAACAAATCAAAACAATGTGAACGGATTAAAGCAGTGGACAATCAATAACGCAACTATCAATACTTCAAATGAAAAGGCCACTCAAAGTGGTTCGTTTGAAGATCCAAGTGTTATTCAGGAAAAACGCTGGCGTTTACGAAATGCTCAAAAAGATATTGCAACTGCTTGGGGTGTTGGTGATTCATCAGGACGAGGCTGGCATGGGCCTTCTGTAACTGCTGAATTTGATAAGGATTCACAAGGCGCAACAGGCGCTGTTAATTTCACGGCCCGATTCTATGTTCAATTTTTGTTTGGAAACATGAGCCAGTCAGGGTTGCAACAATGCAATCTAGTTGGGCCTGATAAGGAGCTATTAGTTTGTGTCCAAATGTGGAAAGACGTTAACAAGCATAATGGGTTTTCAATCAGAATTGGCAACAAAGGTTGGATATATCAGGACAACAACAACGCGCGTTGGGATAATTTCTTTGGATCAATTGAAATTAAACGGTACGGAAACACGTATACGATTAACATTCAAAATGTTGAGGGTAGTGGGCCAAAAACAAAGCAAACTGTTACCTACGATGATTCTGATAGTGCTGCTATCAAGTGTCAGAATGTATCTTATTGGAAAGCTCGCTGGGGAAACGTGACTAAGCACAACAATGTTATGTACAACGACTTATACGATTTTTGGATTCAAAAAGATAATGTAGAACATTATGTTGACATTCCAAACCTTTTTCATGACAGTGATGTGTTGAAAGTTGAAGATAATAAAGGTGCTGTAGAAAGTAATTTAAATGGATCTTTCATTTTGGGATACCAAGAAATCGGTTCAAAATCAATCATTGCTAAACCAGGCAGAAATACAGTTGCTTTCATGTATTCTGATTTTGCGAATGCACCCGAAGTTAAGGCTTATATACGAAAGAAATATATTTAAGGAGGCTATGAATTGCAAGTATATGTATTAGATAGAAGTAAGAACACTCTAGCTACAACATCTCAGATTTATGATGATATTCATCATAAGGAATTGACAGCTGGTGCTTCAACGTATAATTTCAAAGTTGACAAATCCGACCCTGCAGCTCAATACATGGTTTCCGGAAATTATATTGTATTTAAGGACGACCAAGGCAAGCCTTGGTCGTTTTCTATTTTGTATTACGATGAAACGCAGCAATCAAAGAAGATTTATACAGAAGATGTTGGTATTGAGTTAATCAATAAAGCGATGGACGTTTGGTATTTTGCAGAAGCACATGATTTTAAGTATTACTTTGATCTAGTGACTGATGGTACACCATGGGAGCTTAATGTTAATCAACTCGAAGGTCTAAGTAGAACACTTAACTATACTGGCCGCGACACCGGATTGGGTAGATTACTATCAATTCTTAAAGGCTTTGACAATGCAGAGTGCGAATTTGTCATAGATATGAAAGGCACTGTACCAGTTAAATATGTCGTTAACGTGTACAAACAGATTGGTTATCATCAAGACAATATTCAAATTGTTTACAATCGTGAATTGAATGACATCACTAAAACTGAATCGAGGCAAGACTTTGTTACAGCACTAGCGGGAGTAGGTTCAGTAATTCAAGATACAAGTGATACAGGTGCAGATGACGCTTCTAAGCCACAGAAACACGTTAGTTTTAAAGATCTCGAATATAACAGCGGAGATTATGTCTCAAAAGCTGGAGATCAGTTTATTCGTGCAGTTACAGCTAATAAACAATTTAATCCTGGCGACCAAGGTTACGTTGAGAATTTTTACGATTACGAAACTGACGATGTACAGGAATTGTTCAACAGAACGCTCAGTCAATTAATTGAACGTAGTAAGCCAGCTGAAACGTATGTGGCAGACGTAAAAATCATTGATCCCACATTAGATATTGGAGACACAGTGAAAATCATTGATCATGATTACAATCCTGAACTTTATTTAGAAGCCCGTGTTGCTACCCTAGATAAATCATATACAGATGTTACGAAAGGTTCTGTAACCTTTGCAAACTATGTTGTATTGCAAAGTACAATTAACCAACAACTTAAATCTTTACGTGAAAAAATAAATGAAATTCGTAATGGTGATACTTACTATGTGTGGATTAGATATGCTGATGATGATAAGGGCACAAATATGTCAGTATCACCTGATGGTAAAGCCTATGTTGCAATTGTACCGATGAAAAATCAGCCGATAGCTTCTGACAACCCAGCTGACTATGTGGGCAAATGGTCACTAATTAAAGGGTCAAACGGCAGAAATGGGGACAATGGTAAAGACGGCACTAGTTCATATTTGCATATTGCTTACGCAAATAGTGTTGATGGAAAAGTGGACTTCACTACTGATGAGACTGAAGCCCATAATCGAGACTATCTTGGAACTTATACTGATTCGACTCCAGCTCAATCAGTTAATCCTGCAGAATATGTATGGCAATTAACACGTGGTGCAAATGGAGCACCTGGGCAGCCAGGCAGTATGGATGTAAGCTGATTCCTGAGACAACTTTTAAGAGAGCGTATAATGAATAAATCGTCTCTCAAAAGGAAGGAATTTTTACATGCCAACTCGTTACGACAAAGAATTCAAACAAAACATCATCAAC
>NZ_BAAHWX010000018.1:0-19391 GCF_054784995.1 Paucilactobacillus salsurae
GGTTGATGATGTTTTGTTTGAATTCTTTGTCGTAACGAGTTGGCATGTAAAAATTCCTTCCTTTTGAGAGACGATTTATTCATTATACGCTCTCTTAAAAGTTGTCTCAGGAATCAGCTTACATCCAATCAGAGCTAACATTTTAGTCAAATCACCAGTCATTACTTCAATGCCTGTTGGTAGTGGACATGGTAATAGTGTGGAAAGTCATTTAACTATAGGAATTCAAGATGCTGAAGCTGCTAAGTATGAATGCACGTTGATTGCAAATACCATTGATGCATTAAGAGGTATCGATGAAAGACATGATATCTATGCTAATTTACTAAAATACAGATACATTAATGGAATGAAAGTGATCAATGTGCGCAAACGTCTTGCCAGTGACTGTGATTACAAGTTTACATTTCCTGAGAGAACTTATAACGATTTATTACACGACGCTGTTTGGAGTTTTGCAATGATTTATCCTCGTGATGAAATTCGTATCAAGGTTAGTACGAAATAATCCGCCGCTTTTTCGCCGTAAAGTCGCCGCTTTTTCGCCGTAAAAAGGCGTTATATTGATAGCATAGATGTTGTGTAAATGTGTACCACTCAAATACTAACTTCATTTAACTTCATAAACTTTATTTTTTACACAACATACCGTGCGAACAGTTGGTGTTCAGAAGGATTCGATATCCTTACACGGTTTTGCACAGTGGAGAAACCCATCTCCATCGAATTACTGCTGTGCACGTGAGTTAGTGACGTCCCGTCTTGCTCACGTTATCCGAGGTAAATGGACTAATTTAAGTGTGTTTCTGTTCGACTCTAATTATCGGGTTCAATTCCCGATTGCCTCATATAACTGCTCGTATAATTGTGGAGAAGCGAATGCCAACTCCCACTGAAACATAACAGCGTGATTAGAATATTATGTGAGCAGTTTGATTATACTAACGTAACTCAACGGTAGAGTACACAACTTATAATTGTGAAGTATCAGGTCCGACTCCTGACGTTAGCATTGCCATGAAAAGTATGCATATAATTCCTAATCCTTGTTGCAATTAACGTAATCATGGCATAACGGTAAATTGATGATTGAGGTTCATTCGCGTACCTCAACGGTCATACTCACACATAAGACAGCTTAACAGCTGTCTTTTTATATTGGGGATAAAGTAATGAAACATACAAAGTATGGATACATAACAAATGAAGAAGCAAAGATAGATCATGACCTAGATGTATGGTTACAAAGAAAGGAAGCTGAGAGCATGAGAGTTAAGACGTGTCGAAAGCCTGAGTGTCATAATACAATTCCATATGACCAAGCTAATCCATACTGTACTGATCATGCATCACTATATCATCCACATAGTTATAAGACTACGAGGTGGGATAGACACATGAAGTACAGCAAGTACAACAGATACAAGCGCGATAAGGAAGCCAACAAGTTCTATCATACTAAAGCCTGGTCATCACTTAGTAAGCAGCTCAAGCGTGAAGCCTACTTCACTTGTCAGTGTTGTGGTCACACGTATGACAGGCCAGGATACTTAATCACTGATCACATCATACCAAGACGAGTAGATAAGCGAAGACAATTAGATGCAACAAACCTTTGGGTGATATGCAAGAGGTGTCACTACTGGAAGGGTGAGCTTGAAGATGAAGCTTATCAATCTGCTTCAATGATAGACAACATAGACACTAGCAAGAGCTGGGATCGTGAAGCTTGTCAAGATTGGATATTGAAACAAGAAGACAAACATAAAACGACGACCAAGCGACAAAAAAGTAAATAGTCATAGAAGTGATTTAGAGCGTGATAGAAGCGTTCTATTTTTTTGTGATTAATTACCTGAAAGGTTTTCTAAAATTAAAAAGGGGCGGGGGCCTATTGCTTGTCGGGAGAGCTCACACATGGGCCGTCCGGCTGTTCAGCACATGCAGAAATTAAAAAATTTAAACCGGGGCCCGAATGCTGTTATACCAGCGTTTATAACCCATAAAAGGTATCAGTAAGTTTTTGACGATAAGGGGGTGATTAAATGGCTAAGAAACGAGCGGGCCGTAAGAAGAAACTTAATGCTGGCGACGATGATCGATCCGATCAGAGAAAGCGAACGAAAGTCTTTAATGAGGCCCAAGACGTGTTGAAAGAATTACAAAAAACACCACCTCAACATTTGGACAACAGAGCTCGTGAATTATGGCGAATTTTAGTACCCGAGTTGGCGAAGCTGGGAACGATTAAACAGCTTGATCGAGTCACATTAGAAGTGTACTGCACAACGTATTCAGTTTATAGAAATGCTGAAGAGCAAATTAAGAAGTATGGGACATATTTAGTTGATGAATATGGGACGCCATTTAAAAAATCACCACAAATTATGGTTATTACTGATTGTGCGAGGACTTTAAAAAGTTTAGGTGCTGATTTAGGATTGAGCTTTGATGCACGATCAGGACAGATTACTGAAAAAGATAGCTCTCAAGGAACAAAAACTGAGTCCAATTTAGACAAAGCAAAGAAGGTGATTGATATTGGAAGCCGAGTTTGATTTTACGGGTCAAAAAGATATTCGCGCTTATGTGGCCACGAAAAAAACAGCATACAAAAAGTTGCTAGATAAGTATAAGGACCCGGCAACTCAATATGCTTTTGATGTGTTGTTTGAAGACAAGTTTATGACAAATCGTGATACACAGTTGGCCTGCGCGCGACATTTTCAAGACTTAACCAGGCAAGGTGATGACGATTTTCCATATGTTTATGACACTAATTGGGTTGATACGATTGAATGGTTTGCTAGAAGCATTCCTGATCCAACGGACACTAGCAAGCTGATTGAGCCAATGGGTTGGCAGTCATTTATTTTAGATTCATTAATAGGATGGCGACACATTGAACAAGGAAGCCGGTATCACACTGCAATCGTTTCTGTTGCTCGTGGGCAAGGTAAGACTTGGTTAGCTTCCATTCTGGTTAATTTCTTTTATTTTATGATTGGGTGGCAGGCAACGTCACAAGACTTTTTAGTTGCTAGTTATGATAGTGATCATGCTAAGAAATTGTTTGATTATGTTTCCTTACAGGCCAAAGTGATCATTAATTTGCCAGAATTTTATGCCGAGGCAAAAGAACGGGATGTAGATGCGCAAACGTATCAGGTTATTGGCCGAAACAATAAAAATATCATTAGAATGGGATCTTCACAGGCTGGCGGTTTCGATAGTCGGCATAATATCATAGCTGTTTATGATGAAATCGGAGCAATGCAGCCGAAGTATAACGAAAGTATTAACCAAATTATCTCGGGTCAGTCCAAGATTGCTAATCGATTATTTCTCGAAATTTCAACTGCATATCCAGATATTAAAGTTAAATTCAAAAGTGACCAGGATACCAACCGAAAATTGATTGAAGCAGACGGTAAACGTGAAGCAGACGACACTTTTATGATTATCTATTCGCAAGATGATGAGAATGAAGTCTATGAACCTGAAACGTGGGAGAAATCTAATCCGCTGTTAGGACATCCAGAACTAAAAGAACAATTGCTTGATGGATTAATTGGATTGCGGGATAAGCAAGAGCGTGAAGGAACATTAGCATCATACGCTAATAAGTCCATGAACATTTGGAGTCGCAGATTCCAGAATAGTTTTCTATCGTTGGATAGCATAAACCGGAATATTTTTGATGGCGTTGATATTAAAGGTCGAGATGTGTTTATCGGATTTGATGGTAGTCAGGTGAATGACAATACGTCTTTTGGTTTTGAAATACCGTATCAAGTGGGTAGCGATCACTTATTTTATGCCAAACAATATAGCTTCATTCCATTTAAACAAGCTAAAACCTTAGCAGCAAAGATAAAACAAGATGGATTAGATTATTTAGAGCTCGAAAGACTAGGTTTTTGTGAAGTGACTGATATGGCTTCAGGAACAATTGATAATCAGCAAGTTTATCAGTGGTTAGTTAATTTTGTTGCGAACAATCAGTTAAAAGTAAGAGCAGTTGTGGCTGACCCAAATTTAGCTGCTTGGTTCGTGAAAATGATTGAAAATTACCAACCAAATTGGCCACTGTACACACTAGCTCCAACTTCATATAAGTTATCGGTGCCAACAAAAGATTTTCAAAATCAATTTGTAAATGGAAACATAAAAATTGAAGATGATGCGTTACTGATTGATGGACTAAATAATGCTGTTTTAGTGGAGGACCGTGGGGGCGCTATTAAAATCGACCGGCAAAATAGAACCAGTGATCATATTGATACAGCTGACGCATTGATTAACGCTCATTCACAAGCTCAGTATTACTATGAAGATTTTCATGATGAGAATTACAATCCGCTGAACAATATGAGTAGAGAACAGAAAAAAGACTTATTCAAAACAATGTTTGGCAATAAAAAGTAGGTGATTTGATGATTAAAAATTTTATTCTACTAATTAAAAACTTTTGGACTAACTGGTTAAGTGTGGCCATGTTTTTATTAGGAATTGCGTTTATTAGTGTTGCTGCCTTTCTTTTCAATTTGATTTTAGGTTACGCGGTCACCGGCATGTTATTTATCATGATGGCCGTAATTCTAACTAAAGAAAGGGGTGATAACTAATGGGATTATTAACACCACGGAATTATCATTCTAAGCATGCTAAAAATATGATGTATCCAAGTACTGGCAGCTATTTTCCATTTACTATGTCTTCTAGTATTGGAGGTACGCCAATCAGCTACATCAGCGCTGGTACACCGTTGAAAAATACTAATATCTTTAGCGTCATTAATCGAATAGCAAGTGACGTAGCGTCTGCACATTTTAAAACTGAAAATTCAGCTGCATTAGAACGATTAGAGCGTCCTAGCCGACTAACTGATCGTTTTTCTTTTTGGCAAGGAATTCTATTACAGTTGTGTTTAGCAGGAAATGCGTATGTGCCAATCACGAGCGGTAATTTGGAACACGTTCCGCCTTCTGATGTTCAAATTAATTACCTACCAGGTAATCGAGACATTATTTATTCAATTAATGAGAACAATCAACGGAGCGCTTTTAAGAAGTGTTCCAAAGAAATGTTGCATTTTAAGCTAATGCCAGACCCCGATTATCGTTACTTAATTGGGCGATCACCACTTGAGAGCTTGGATGATACTTTAAAAGTTGCCGGAAAAAGCACAGAAGCCAATCTGCATTCGTTGGATAATCAAATTAACGCGTCTGGGAAGTTAACTATTAGTAATTACTTGGGCGATAACTACGGTGAGGACTTGCAAGATGCTAGAGATGCATTTGAAGAAGCTAATACTGGCAAAAATTCAGGTCGCTTAATGGTTTTACCAGAAGGTTTCAATTACGAAGGTTTTGAGATGAAGGCTGACGTGTTTAAAGCTCTGAATGAGAATGCAAGTTACTCAGCTGCTCAAATTTCACAAGCTTTTGGTGTTCCTACCGACATTTTAGGAGGTGGTACATCAACTGAAAGTCAACACAGTAACATTGAACAGATTAAGGCCACTTATCTGGCAAACCTGAATACCTATGTCAATCCGATTCTTGAAGAACTAAAGAATAAGTTTAGTGCTCCAGATTTGGAGTTAGACATTAAGGATATGTTAGATGTTGACGATGCCATATTGATTAAACAAATCACTGACTTGCGCAAGGCTCAAGCAATCAGTTCAGAGCAAGCGCAATTTATGCTAATCAGAGCTGGATTTTTACCTGATAGCATTCCTCAATACGTGCCTGACGCTCAGGCAACGAAGGGGGGTGAGGATAATGACGATCAAGATCAACGGAATGATCACGAATAATGATGATGCACCCATTTACAGAGATTGGTTAGGAATGGATGTCGTCTCTCCTTCAGATGTTGAAGACGGTTTGAAATCAGCTGGTGGTAAAAATGTCACTGTTGAAATTAACAGTTTGGGTGGTGAGGTTGATGCCGCCGCTCAGATATATACAACTCTGAAAGACTATGTAGGAACAGTGACAACGCAAATTAGTAGTTCTGCGTATTCTGCCGGTTCAATTATTGCAATGGCCGGGGATGTTGTGAGAATATCACCAGCTGCTCAGATCATGATTCATAATGCGTCAGTTGGAGCGGAAGGTGATGTTCATGCAATGAACAAAGCTGTAGGAATGTTGGAGTCAACTAACAAGACAATTGCCAATGTCTATGCCGAAAAAACTGGTAAAAATGCGGATTACTTCTTAAATCTGATGGATCAAGAGACGTGGATGTCTCCTGAAGACGCGAAAGAAATTGGCTTAGTTGATGAAATCATTGATTACAGCAAAGCAACAGTTACTAACTCGACAACACTTGTACCACATATGGCAATGGATAAGATTAAAAATCTACTGTCTGAAAACAAAAAACTAAAAAACAACCAAAAAGATAGTCAACTTGATGCACGAGATCAATTAGTGCAAGACAAGCTGGCTATTTTTTATGAGGAGGAATAGTAATTATGAATATGGAAGCATTAAAAACAGCATGGCGTGAATCTAGCGCTAAATGTGCCGATTTAAACACAAAAGTGAGTGCAGCACTCACTGATGGTGCCTTTGATAAGGACAGCTTCAAGAAGCTTAAAGATGAATTAGATCAAGAAAAGGTTCGTCGAAATGGATTAAATGACCAAATTAAGTCGTTAGAAAAGGAACAAGGCAACCAATCTAAAGACACTGTTAAGGATGAAAAAGGTGGCTTAGATTTGAGTAAGAAACCTTCCGATAAGATTAAGCAATCAATTTTGGATTATATGCAACGCAAACCGGCCGTCAACCAGGTCAGTTCCACTGAAATGTCACCAACAATTCCAGAAGAAATCATTTATGATCCAACTTCAGAAGTTAATAGTGTCGTTGACTTAGCTACTTTGATCATGAAACGACCAGTTAATACACCAAGTGGTACTTATCCAATTAAGCAACGTGCTACGGATTATTTGCCAACCACTGAAGAATTAAAAGCAAATCCTGAATTGGCCGCTCCAAACTTTGAAGATGTCAATTGGAAAGCTGAAACTCATCGTGGCGCACTTACCATTTCACAAGAATCAATTGATGATGGGGTGGCCACTCTTGAAATTGTTGGACAAGATATTGGTGAAAAGCGAGTTAATACTCATAACCATGAAATTTCACCAATTCTGAAGAGCTTTACTGCTAAGAGTATTCAAATTGACTCAGATAACTCAGTTGATGGCATTAAAGAAATCTTGAATGTTGATCTTGATCCTGCTTATGCACCTTCAATTGTTGCTTCACAAACATTCTTTAACAAGCTTGATACTTTGAAAGACAAGCAAGGGCAATATGTTTTCCATCGTGATATTACATCTTCATCTAAAGGTATTTTGTTAGGTGTTCCTGTTTATCGTGTCGGAGATGACTTGTTAGGTGAGAAGGGTGAAGCTCATGCCTTTATCGGTGATTTGAGCAAAGCTGTGTTCATGGCAGACCGTAAAGAAGTCAACTTGTCATGGGAATATGACCAAGTTTATGGTCAATATCTTGCAGCTGTACTACGTTTTGGCGTTACTAAGGCTGATAAAAATGCTGGCTATTTTGTAACAATTGCCCCAAAAGCCTAGACCCGTCTGAAAACGACGGCGAAGATGACAAACCAACGGATAGCAATACCGTTGACCAAATCAAATCGTGGCTAGACGCTAAGGGTATTAGTTATCCAAGTAACGCAACGAAGGCTGATTTAATGAAATTAGTTAACCCAGACGATAATGCTTCTAGTGAATCAGACTCAACCAGTGTATCTACAGTAGCTAGTCAATCTAATTCATCATCAGCTAGTGAAGTTGCTGCTAATTCTGAAACTGCGGAATAGGTGGTGAGTAAATGGCGGAAAAAGGTGTTTCAACAGACGATATGCAGAAATATATGTCTGTAGATGGTGATGAGTCGGTTATAGCAGACTTGATTGATATGGCTGAAGAAGATATTAAAGGCAATATTGATCGTACAATTCCGACTGAAAAATACCGAAGTTACTCACAGTTTAATCAAGCAGTGAGAATCATGGTTGATTTTAGTTATTTTAATCGTGGTCATTTAGATGATGTTAAGATTGCTTATCCACCAAGCTATGCCTATTTTGTAAACGGAATTCGATGGAAGATTCGGAGGGATGTAAAAAATGAGAGTAGCAGTCAATCGACTGAATAAACGTGCTTATTTTGGTCATCTTGAATCAACTGCCAAAATTAATCCCAATACTGGGGATGCAATCAGCGAACCTGTAGTTGATTGGGATGTGTATGCAGGTAGGTACAATCGGACAATGTCGCAAAGTATCGAAATAGCCGGAACAACTTTAAAAGATACGATTGTCATTATTATTCGTCACAATGATCAAGTTGAAAAAGTGTCACATGTGAAATTTGACGACGAATGGTATCAGATAGTGTATTCATCATTAGATGATTCGTCTCCGATTGCTTATGATCTGATTACACTTCAAAAGTGGGTGAAAAGACATGGCTAATGAGATCAAAAATGAAGATTCGTTCGATCATATTTTGGATAATTTAGCTCAAGGTTTTGGTCATGCTGATAAAGTGTTAGCTAACGAAGCAGGAGCTAAGGCCTTTGTGGAAACCATGAAGCCTAATATTCGGAAAAGTAATCACTTGAGAAAAGGTGAAAAGGTTCATTTAAGAGATGCGCTGTTACAGGTTCCTAAACCTAATGGTAGTGTTCATATTGGATTTACTTCAGCTAGTAACAAGGGATATATTGGGCGCTTTCAAAATGATGGCTGGACCCCAAAAGACAGAAATGGTGATACACATACGCCAGTACCTGGACAACATTTTTGGGAAAAAACACAGGTTGAAGCAAAAGGTGTGACCTCTGCTGCGATTGCTAAAGTGTTAAAAACCTCAATGGACCGAAAGGTGCGTGGTGGTGAATGACTCCAGCAGCCAGAACTAAGAGTATTTTAGTTAGTGAAATTAAAAATATTCAAAATGTCGGTGTGGATCATATCCACACCTTTTTTATTGGCAATGATGACATGGATACTGAGCCGATTCTATTAATCACCGAAGCACCAGATTATAGCAGTGATTCAGGCAATGATCAGATTATTATGTCAAAAAAAAGAATTCAAATTGAATTTTATTATCCAAAAAATTACGAGTTTGATATGTCCGCCATCGAAAGGTCAGTAAAAGCAGTACTCCAAAAATATCGTTTTTATTGCAACAGTGATGCTGGACACGTGATAACTCCAGATACAGAAAATATTACAAATACACTCAAATTTATTTATAACGAGGAGGAAATATAATGGCTGGAATTGGTTTAAAAATGCTATACACTGGCACAAAAGACGCTAGTGGACAAACAATTGTTGATGCAGAAAAAGGACTCTCAGAAGAAGGAGTTTATGCTGTTGACACGGATAAAAGTAAAGGGAATTTAGGTTCTAAAACCGCAAATATTACTGGGCTTGCTGGTACACCAGTTAAGATTCCTGGTAATAATGAAATTGCTGATACAACTAATCCACCTTCGGCACCAACTGTAGCGTGGGATGCTAACTTGATTAACTACTTGGTTAAGCAAAAGTTGTTAGGTCGTGTTTCAAATGGTAAAGGTGGTTATAGCGATGGAGACGAACCTGTCGAATCAGGGCTAATCATTGAATCACAATCACCAATTACTTATAAGTCAATCTACTTCTGTTTTGGACGTGGTATCTTCAATGAAGCTAGCCAAAACTTACAAACTAATACTGATACTGCTGAAACACGTGAAGACGATAATCTTACGTATACAGCTTTGACGTATGACAAATTTAATGGCAAACCATACCGAATTTATTTCGCAGATGATCCTAAATTTGATAAGCAAGCAATGTTTGATGAAGTATTCCCTGGACAAACATTGATCACTGGCGATACTGGTGAGAACCCAAAAGTTAACACCCCAGTATCAGTGACTGGGGTAACACTTTCAGTGGATAACGCTTCTATTGAGGTGGGTAAAACCGCAAAAGTTTCTTCTAAAGTGACGCCAACAAATGCTACTAACAAGACAGTTTCGTACAAATCAAGTGATGATAGATTAGCCACTGTTGATAATGGTGGAACTGTTATAGGTGTAGCAGCAGGTAACGTGACTATTACTGGTACTGCTGATGGCAAGACTGGAACAGTCGATATTACTGTAACTGCAAAAACTGAATAATTACGTTGAGTCGCCTCTGAAATAAACAATACAGAAATGGGCGGCTTTTTTATTGCGAAAGGATGTATACAATGGCTCAATTTGTAAAATTTGAAGGTAATTTAATTGGCATTGAAGGTAAGGATTTTAACCTGATTGATTCCAATAAAAACGTTAAAAAAATCGCGGGATATTATAAAAAATTGTTGGAAGACGTAGACGCAGAAACTCCAGGAGTTATCGTCGCTGCTGATAATGCAGTTGCATTATTGGATTTAATTGATAATGCAATTGCTGATATCGCTGATTTGAATAAAACAGAAACTAAGAATTTAGAAAACTGTTCCTTTAGCGACAAATACGGCATTTTCAATGAAATGCTAAAGAAGTATTTAGGTGTTGGTTTACCTTCAATGCAAGATATTTCCGAAGAAGACGCAGACGACGATTTTGATTCAACCGACAGTGAACCAGGTGATGACGAAGATTCAGAAGATAACGACCCAAAATAGCTCGCCGCAAAACGATCTGGCAATTAACAAACTTAATTGAAGATATCGATTACGCAGCACAACAATTGATGGACCAAGGCACCTCACTACCAACTCAATATTATGAGAGTTCATACAGTGATACCAATGAAGCGTTGACTGCAAAATCTAGAGAAGATCGTGTTCAGGATCCATTTGAATTGGTTAGAAGTTTGGGATTAGTTTAGGAGGCGAGTTATATGGCTGAAAAGATTCAAGGTTATGAATTTGCGATCGATCTTAATGATGGTGGTATGACTCGTTCTCTAAGAACATTAAGAGATGAAGCTAAACTACTAAAATCTGAGATGCGATCGAACTTCTCCGAAATTCGTTCCGGCGAAGGCGTTATGGCAGCATACGCGCAGAAGATTAGAGATGCTGAAAGTGCTATTAATGCGCAAAAGTTAGTAATTGATAAACTCCGTGAGTCACAAAACGGGTTAGATCAAACTACAGAAAAAGGTCGACAGGCTTATCTTCAGTATGAGAATCAAATTGAATCTGCAAAAAGACAGATTTCAAGTCTAACTTCACAACAAGAACGTGCTCAAAAATCATATGACCTACAAGCTTCTGGAGTACTGAAGTTAAAATATGCCACTGAAATGGCAGAACGGGCCACTAAGAGTAATGTTCAAGTACTGGAGTCTGAAGGACGCACATACGCCGCACAAAAAGCTAAACTAAATGGACTAGTTGATGTGCATCAAAAGATGAAGACTCAACTTGAGGCAGAAAAGACAAGAATGTCTGAACTGTCGAAAAAGTATGGTGATGCGTCTAAAGATGCGCAAGAACAATCAATAAGAGTTAACGAATTAACTGCCAAGTATAATGCAAACACTAATGAAATAAAGGCAGTTAATCGTGCTGTAGGCGGAATGTCGGACCGTAGTATCAAAGCAAGAGATACAATTTCTGTTGCTAATAATAAAATCAAGAGTAGCTTTTCTAATATTAGAGGAGCTGCTCTTGTTGCGTCTGGCGGTATTGCAATGGTTGGGGCTGCCGCCCTAGCTGGCGCAAAAAGGGCGTCTACACTGCAAAATTCTTATAAAGTAACTACTAACTTGTTGGTTACTGGTGGTGAAAAAGTTTCTGAGGCCACTAAGAATGTTGCGCAAATGCAAGCTGATGGTGAGAAATACTCAATTAAGTATGGTAAATCGCAAAAGAGTATCGCTGACCAGTACCAAGTTCTTGTAAAACGTGGGTACACCTCAAAACAAGCACTTAGCGCAATGAAGAGTGAACTTGAAGCCTCAGTTGCTTCGGGTGATCAATTTAGCGATGTGGTTCAAGTTGCTTCATCAACACTTGAAGCTTTTGGAATGCGAAACAAGAACACTGCTAAGATGACTGAAAATACCAGAAAAACAGTGAATGAGTTAGCGTATGCCGCTGATATGACATCTACTGGTTTTCAAGATTTAGGTGTTGGAATGTCCTACGTTGGAACGTCTGCTCATACAGCTGGTGCTTCACTTGCTGAAACATCCACCGCTATGGGTATTCTATCGAACAACAACCTGGAAGCTGAAAAAGCTGGTACAGGTCTTAGACAAGTGTTTATTCGTTTGATTAGCCCTACTGCTAAAGGTAAGGCGGCTCTTGATCAAATGGGCCTTTCTGTTGATGATTTTAGAGATAAATCAGGTAAGTTAAAATCAATGCCTGACATATTTAAGTCTATTAACAGCGGCATGAAGGGCATGACACAAACCAAAAAAGTGGACTTGATGAACAAGTTATTTGGTACTACTGGACAACAAGCCGCTTTGATTCTTGCTAATAATAGTAAAGAGTTGGGAACTTTAACTAATAAGGTTCAACAAGCCGGTGACAAAGGTACGTATGTTACCCGTTTGGCTCAAAAGAACAGTCAAACTGCTCAAATGTCACAAGCTAGATTTAAACAAGCGTGGTCAGATTTAACAATCATGTTTGGATCTGAATTGCTACCCTATATGACGGATGCAGCTAACCATTTATCTAAGCTTTTTGGTGAAAAAAGTTTTAGAAAAGATGTCAAAGCTGCTGCTAAAGATGTGGGTAGTGTAGCAGGTGGCATTGAAAAAGTTGGCGTTTTTGCTGTTGAACACACTAAAGCTGTAAAAGCTTTTGGTATTGCGTTGGGTGCAATTTGGGCCGTTAATAAAATTGCTAAGTTTGTTAAATCCCTAGAGACACTCGGAGTTGTTCAAGCAGCTGAAGCTAAAAAGATATCAACTGAAACTGCTCTAGTTAACGCACAGACTGTTGCGTACGAAGCTAATGCAAAGGCTAAACTAGAATCGGCCAGTGTTGGAACTGCCAGCGGTGCTGGCAGTTACTTGCCTGTTGGATCGACTGGAACTAAGGTAACAGTTGCGGCAGAAGAAGCTGCAACTGTTGGCAAGGCTGGTAAGTTGGCAACTGCTGGTTCTGCGGCTTTGAAAGGTGTCAAAGGTTTTGGTGCAGTTGGCGCGGTTTTGTCATTAACTGACTTAATAGGAATGACTAAAAAGACTGCGGGTTCTCATATTGGTGGAGCGGCTGGTAATTTAGCTGGTGGACTTAGTGGTGCGGCTGCGGGTGCTGCCATTGGTTCTGCAGTTCCAATTATTGGAACTGGTATTGGTGCGGCAGTTGGTGGTTTAGCCGGCTCATTAGGTGGTGAAAAATTAGGTAAAGCACTTGGTAAGGATATCCAAAAAGGATTAAAAGGGACCAAGTTAAAATTACCTAAAGCCAAAGCACCTAAAATTAGCATGAAGTCTTCGTATGATAAATTGAATTCTGAAGCTAAGAAGTACTATTCCAATAAGCAGAAACAAGATATGGCAGACATTAAAATGCTGTACAAAAACGGCGATTTAACCAAAGCTGAATATCAAAAAAGGTTAAATGATATCAAGAGCCAAGGAAAACAGGCTGCCAAGTTTGAAAAAATGTCTCAATCTGATCGTAATGCGGTGGCTAAGTATTATTCTCAATCACGACAGAAGTTAGAATCAAAATGGAATAAAAAAATAAGGTCTGATTCCAAAAAGTGGGACGACCAAATTTTAAAAGATACACAAAGATACGGTGCTAATTCACTAAAGGTTCAGCAAGACGAAAAGAAAAAGTCTGCTGCTTTGAAAAAGGACCGTAATAAAAAAGAAGCTGCTCTTGATAAGCAAAAGTTAAAATTTGCAACGTCTGTGACAGCTAAAGAAGCTAAGTTACATACAACCTTAAACGGTAAAATTCAACTGGCTTCAAACAAACAATTATCAATTATTCAGAAGCTGACCAAAGAAAAGGGTAAGCTTTCAAAAAAGCAACTTCAAAATGCGTTAAATGCGGCGCAAAAAGAATATAAGCAAACTGTTAAACTATCAAATCAAGAATATTCAAAGAAATCCAAGGCAGCAAAGAAACAATATGAAGCAGTAACAAAAGCAGCGGACCGACAATATAAGGAAACTGTTGCAGCTGCTAAACGCCAATACAAAGGTAACAGTAAATATGCTAAGGACCAACGCAAACGTGTAACTGATGAAGCGTTAGACCAATTGAATAAAACTTATAAACATGCATCTAATCAGGAAAAAAGTACTGTCGATGCAGCCGAAAAGCAACGTAAGAATCAAATAAGTAAAGCAAAGGATCAACGTGATCAAGTTAAATCAGCTGCAAAGGACCAATCAAAAGGCGTTGTTACTCATGCTACTAATCAGGCAAATAGCTCGATGGAAGCAAACAAAAAACAAGGTTCTGGTATGCACAGTATCTGGAAATCCATTACTGATTTCTTCAATAAGATCGCTAAACCTTTCGGTGTTAAAGCCGTTTCTGCTGGTAAAAATAGTGTTGGTTATACGCCAGTGTCTATGGGTGCTTATGCAACCGGTACTAATGGTATTACAAGTGCCAGTAAAGCCCTGGTTGGTGAGGCTGGAGTTGAAGCTAGATACAGGCCATATTCGGGCAAGATTGATTTTGTTGGTTCAAAAGGTGCACAACTCATTGATGTGAAACCAGGAGACCAAATCTTAAACGCTCGTGACACTGCTAAGTTAATTGCTGGCAACTATGGTACAACCCTACCAGGGTATGCTAAAGGGACACTTGATATCGCCACATTTTTAGCAAAAGCAAAGAATGGCGTTGTTGATATGTTTAGTGACGCTACTGATGCAGCATCTGATGCACTTGATAAATTAACCAATCCAGTTAAGACATTAACAGATATGGCAGCTAAGGCATTTAAAATCGATGGTGTATCTGGTGTTGGTAGCGAACAACGTAGCATTTCTCACGGTCATGTCAATAAGGGGATAAAAGCGATAGCTGATGCGTTAAAGAAACTGAAAGAAGTTGCGGTCAATATAGCCAATCCGGCTGGTGCAGGAACTAAACGATGGATTCCCATTATTAAAGCAGTAGCGGCAAAAATGGGAGTTAAATTAAGTGCTGGCGGTCTAAACGCTGTCTTACATCGAATACAACAAGAATCTAATGGTTCAGCAACTGTAACTAATCATTGGGATCGTAACGCTAAAGCGGGTCACCCCTCAACTGGATTACTACAGTATATTCAACCGACTTTCAATCAATGGCTACCCAGAGGATTTAAAAACGATATTCATAGTGGTGCCTCTCAAATTGCTGCTATGTTTAACGACAGTAACTGGCTACGTGACATCAGTGTCAAAGGTGGCTGGGGGCCAACTGGACATAAAAAAATGGCAAATGGTGGAGTTGTATCAAATCATCAAATGATTGAAATTGCAGAGAATAATTTGCCAGAGACGATTGTACCTTTAGATTTGTCAAAACGTTCTAGAGCTTATCAGTTAATGCAGTCTTCATTGGACTACTTTAAGAAAACAGACGGTGGCGCAGTTCCAAGCAGCCAAATGAGTGATAGTAATTTAAAAGATATTTTAAGTTCAGTTGATGATTTAAAAGCCCTGGTTCAATCATTGCTCGGAGTTAATGTGAACCAAGTTAAAGCAATTCGTGAAACGGCATTTGATAAAAAGCAATTGTACAGACAACAGGGACTTGATCAATCAATGCATGATGCACAAGCTTATAGGAAGTAGGTGATTTAATGAAGCCTAAGTTATATGTAAAAATCGGTAATCAAGATGAGTTTGATGTTTCTGAACGGATACCTGGTTTAAAGTTTCTAGGTGAAACTATTTCACCGCAACCAACAGGTAATTATCAAGATAATGCAGGCCGAGATGGGTCAATCTTAACATCACTGACTTATGCTAAAAATACCATCAATTCAAACTTTGGTTTGAGATTTAAGGATTATTATGAACTCGAATTGGCAAAGCATGAGATATATAGTTTGTTCGCAAGCCGTAACGTTTTAAGGACACGAACTGATGCCAAACCGTCAATCGTTAAGTATGTGACCGCCACACCTTTTGATTTAACGCCCCTAGAAGATTATTACGGATATAGCAAATTTACTATTCCGTTTGATAATTCTGCGGGTGTTTTATTTTCGCTAGCAAGATCAGATCAACTAGATACCATTAGTAATGGCAAACAATTAGGAATGAATTTACCGAACGGTGACACTCCAAATTATCATTACACATCTAGTACTTTTAATATTTATAACGCTTCTGATATTAAGATACAGCCGTATGAACAACATCATGATTTACGAATTATCATTCATTTTGCGGGTACTAATTTGAAAATTACCAATAAAACGAATGGGACATCATGGAGTTATACACATTCTGCTGCTAAGTCAGATGAGATCATTTTAGATGGTATAAATACAACGCTTAATGGGAACCCAGCTAGTGCCAATACAGACTTCGGCAATATTGATTTAGAAGTTGGTACTAATTCGATATCAGTTACAGGCGCGACTGATATTGATATAACATTTAGTTTTCCATTTATGTATCTTGCTTAATGCATCAAAAGTTGTTGTTCAAGGGTGGAGAAGCGCCTATAAAGAACCTTTGAACTGCATCTTATGGGATTCGTTGTACATCGCTTGGAATGAAGACGGCACATATGAATTACAGTTCACGGCATATGATGATAATTCTGTTGCGTACTCCATGTTGTATGGAGCCGAAGCTAGCATTTTCTTTGATGGGCAGGAATACATTTCCAAGCAACCTATTCCTAATTTTGCGGAAGGTATTGATACGATTCAAGTTACGGCAACACATGTTAGTCACTCGATATCTAGAATCCGCCAATACAACACGCGTTCAGGCACACTCACGTACCAGCCACGAGATGTACTTGCATATTATCTAGATGGGAACTCGTTAGGATTCACTTATGATGTACAAGGTAGTTTTACTAGTCAAGAAATTCAAGATTTAGGTAACAGCTCTGCTTCTGACATGTTATCTAAGATTTTGGATACCTGGCCCGACGCTATTATCTATCCTGATAACAAAAAAATAGTGGTGTACTCCCAAGATAAGTGGGAAAGAGATTTGGGTAATCGAATTGATTATTTGCACAATACACGTGAAATTCAACTAACGTATGACTCAAATAGCCTGGTTAATAAAGTAAAAGCAATTGGCGCTGAAATTGAAGATGATAATGCAGATTCTGATGTTGATGCGGCGCCTAAATACTACTTTGCACCACACTTTGTAGTTGATCAAAGCTCAATTGACACTTGGGGTGAACGTCCAGGAGATGATGTACAAGATGATCGATTCAAATATGCATCAGCAATGGACGCATATGTAAAAACGCAGCTAGTACCTGAACCCCCATTATCTATTGAAGTCACTTTAGAGGGAAACGAGAAACCGATAGCTGGTGAAATTAGACGTTTAGAAATTAGACGAACTAACTTTGTGACTAACGTGCGAGTAGTAGGATTTACCTGGTATCCAAATTCAAAAGTGTCAGACACGACTATTACACTCAACAATAATGCTAAAAATATTTTGGATTATCGAAATAGTGCAAACCAAGCTTTAAGTAAAGCCGTATTAAGCATGAAGAATTCATATAAAAATTCAAATACAACTAATAATGTCAGCACATTATTTACTTGGAGTTCTGAGGAGATGAATGATTTTGGCTCAAACTAATGTTATTGATATGTCAAAATGGCAAAAAGCTAGCGATTTGGACTGGCAAGGTTTAGTTGATAGCGGGGTCAAAGCAGTCATTATCCAGTTGTCGCATGGATTAGAATATGAAGACCAGGCAAAAGAATCAATTGCAAAAGCTAAACAATACGGTTTAATCTGGCATGGATATCACTTCTATGAAGGCCTGTCAGGAGAAGTTGCTTTTTCTACGTCTAACGCCAAATCACTGGGGCTTCCAGACAATGCTTACATGTTTTTGGATATGGAAGGCAGTATTGGTGGAGACTGGCAATCGCAGTTTTACGATTTTAGAACTGCATGGTTAAGTGCGGGGTGGAGAACTGGTATTTATACATCAGATTCGCCATATCGCGCTAAATTTAATAACGCTAAGTTGGTAAAAGATAGTGTCTATCGTTGGATAGCTAGTTATGGTAAGAATAATGGCTCGCCTGATTTGGCTTATGAACCAGCCGATTATGATATCTGGCAATATACTTCTTCAGGTGGAATTGGACAATATGTAAGTGATCTTGATCATAATTATGATAAGACCGGTTCATTGATTCTGACATATGAACAGAATGTCAAAGGGTCTGTTGGTTTCTCTAAAGATTCAATACGTGGTGGTGGTGTTGGGTTAGGATATTCTCCTGATCAAAAAAGCTTTCGTGTCGTATTGTCGCCAAATGGATTTGAATTTAATCAAGATGATGGTGATCGAATTTGGCCGTTTATTAGTGGCAAGATTCCTAAACCGACTGACGTTAGTAATTTCATTACCGCAGATTATGTTTTGAGCCAGTTGAAAGCATACGCTAAATTGACGGATATTCCAGATGTTAGCAAGTTCTTGACAGAGAGCAACCTTGCTAGTTATGCATTGAAAACTGATATCCCTAGTCTAGATGGTTATGCCAAGTTGACGGATATTCCAAAAGTTGATCTATCAAATTATGCAACTAAAGATGATTTATCCAAAGTTGCAAGCACAACTGGCACAGATGGTGCTTCAGCATATCAAATAGCCGTTGATAATGGATTCAGTGGTACAGAAACCGAATGGCTACAATCTTTAAAAGGTGTTAATGGTAAAGATGGCACATCAGGCAGCACGTTTCTTGGACAGTTAAGTGGGAACATTACAGTTGATGATAAACACACACAGGGAACCTATTACCTTGGCGGTACAACCATCACTGATTCATTGCCCGATGGTTTAGGCAATCCTTGTTATGCCCTGCTAGAAGTCGAAACGATGAACGGTGCAACTGCTGACAGTACCATTATTCAAACAATCAAAGCATTTGGTGGAAACATCTATGTGCGTAGTAATTCGGGATGGCCACCTGCATGGTCGCCTTGGGCACAAATTGCAACCAAAGATGATTTGGCAAAAGTTGAAACCATTAAAGGTGATACGGGGGCTACTGGTCCACAGGGTATTCAAGGAATACAAGGAAAAACAGGTGCAACCGGTCCTACTGGTCCACAAGGTCCAAAGGGTGATACAGGTGATGATGGAAAAGGCATTGAAGAAATTCAAATCAGTAATGGAACTGATT
>NZ_BAAHWX010000019.1:0-18388 GCF_054784995.1 Paucilactobacillus salsurae
GGTTGATGATGTTTTGTTTGAATTCTTTGTCGTAACGAGTTGGCATGTAAAAATTCCTTCCTTTTGAGAGACGATTTATTCATTATACGCTCTCTTAAAAGTTGTCTCAGGAATCAGCTTACATCCACCTTTTGTGCCTGCATAATCAAGATTTAAAAAGACGCCGTGATACAAGCCATTAAAATGATAGGTTACTTTTTGAGAGACCTGCGCATCACCGTTAGATTGAATTTTAACGTTGGTTTTGTAGTGATCAATAGAATAGCTGCGTGAGTCAGCGCTAACATTGACAATAGTTAGGCTAAAAAAAATGATTGGTGATAAAAAAATGAAGACTATCTTAAAAAAATTTTTCATATTTTCCTCCCATGGAAAATTAAACTGATTGGCCATTAAAGTTTGCGTGCAATATCGGATGTTATGATATGCTAATCATATCGTAAATAGATAAAATAAAAAATTTAATTTTTTGAAATAGAGGTAACAAAAAAACTATGACTTTTACATACTGTCCAAACTGTGGAAATAAATTAATACCCAAACTAGCCGGTGATGATGGTCAAATCCCATATTGTTCACATTGCGCGCGGTTTTGGTTTCCAACTTTTTCAGATTGCATTATTGTTCTCGTGGCAAATGAATTTCAAGAGTTAGCGTTGGTCCAGATGCCATACTTATCGACGCAATATGAGTCGTTTGTGTCAGGCTACATGAAACCGGGTGAAAGTGCTGAAGAAACAACTGAACGTGAAATTTATGAAGAACTTGGCCTAAGGGTTACTGATATTCAACCAGATGGGACACATTGGTTTAATGGTCATGATATGTTGATGCATGGTTTTATGAGTACTACTAAAAAGCAATCTTTAGTTCGTTCTCCTGAATTAGGATCAGCAAGATGGGTGCCAGCAAAAAAAGCAGGTCAATTTATGTTTCCGGATAAGCCGGGTAACACTGCGACAATTTTATATCGTCATTATTTACAACAACTGGCGTAAACCTAGAAAAAAATAAGCCAAAAGGCTTATTTTTTTACGCTTCAGATTGATTTTTTAATGGTTCTGCAGGATTTGCTTTATTAGGCTTGTCATTTAACAGGCATAGAATAAACACCGTGATTGTACCAAAAAATGGAATGAAGCCAAGAAAAACAAGGCCAGCACTTCTATTCGATCCTTGAAGACGACGTGCAGATAATGTGAACTGGGCAATAACCAATACAAGTCCGATTAAAACAATAATTGGATTGTTATTCGTGAGATGGACAGAAGCACCATTTGTAATTGTTTCTCCAGTCATAACGAAGATAATACCATATAAAATGTTGTAAACGAGGGTGGGAATTAAGTATTGTGCTCTGGTCGCTGTGGCATGCCACTTAAAAATTTTGGTCCAATATTCAACTAAACTCTTCATGTGATTATAAATCCTCCCAATAAATATTTTATAAATATACCATTATGATTTATCCAATTCAATTATGGATACTACAATAATTATTGTTAATTATAAATAAAGTATGAATTTGTAATAAAAATACTTGTAAAGTCATGTATTAATAACTAAGCAAATAACTTGTTTTCACACTACATCTATGGAATTATACGAGCATAAGCTGTCAGTTACTCAGTCTTTTTCGTGAAATTGCCGTAAATCCCAAGGAGGGGTCGCAATGACAAGTGAACCAAGAAGAGATCCACTGAATGATGAGTTGATAACACCGGAAAACGCTGTATTTACACTAATTGATTACCAACCAATGCAAATTAATTCCATTAACTCCATGCCCCATTCAACGTTAATTAAAAACACGCAAGAATTAATTAAACTGATGCAAGCATTTAAAATTCCGATTATTTTATCAACTGTGAACGTCAAAAATAGTCAAAACGAAGACACCATTCCAGCATTAAAAAAACTCATGCCAGATCTACCCAGTTATGACCGAACCTCGATTAATGCCTGGGAAGATGAAGATTATCAAGTAGCTTTAAAAGCCACCGGGCGCAATAAAATCATTATTGCGGCATTGTGGACAGAGGCATGCTTATCTTTTCCAGCTTTGGACGCATTGCAAGAAGGTTATGAGGTTTTCCCAGTAGTAGATGCCAGTGGTGGTACATCCACATTGGCACATGAAACGGCTCTCAGAAGAATTGAAAATGCTGGCGCTCAGTCAACCACCATTGCCCAATTAGGCTGTGAGTTGCAACGAGACTGGAATCAACATGAAACCGTGAAAGATTTTGTGCAAATTATGCGTGATTCTCGAGTGTTTGTGGACTTCCACTAGAGTGCGGAGTCAGCCGTTAAGAGGTCGTAGAATAAGCTAAAAATGGACTTGATCAGGTTTTGATCGAGTCCATTTTTAGTTTATTCCTAGATCTCTGGCTGACGGAGCACGTTTCAAATAGAACGAATGGTTAGAAAAAGAACTTGACCTTCTTTAACCAACCAAGCCGTAGCAAGCGCATCAAAAAAATTTACTACTCATTCCCCAAAAAATTCGCTATAATGGTCGACAAGCACAGGGGGGAATGAGAATATGGCCGGATTAAGTAATGCAATCGTGCAAGCATTATGGCACGATAATACTTTTGGATTAGAAATAGAACAACACCGAATTAACGGACAAGCACGACTCAGTCGTCATCCGTACCCCAATGAATTTGGTTCCAGAAAAACGCACCCGTATTTGCAATCAGATTTTACCGATACAATGATGGAACTTGTGACCGAACCAGCTCACAGCACAAAACAAGTGCTAGAAAATATGCGCGTGGTTCAACAAGTTTTATATGACCATTTAAAATCAGACGAGTCTATCTGGCCATTTAGTATGCCTCCCAAATTAGTGGATGATGATTTGCAATTTGCACATGAAAATTTTACTCGTGATTGGTATCAAGACTACCGTGATCATCTTGAAGAAAAGTATGGCATTTATCATGAAATTATTTGTGGTACCCATATCAATTTCAGTTTAAACCCACAATTAATTGAAACACTCTTCTCTGAAAGTGACACCAAAGATCACATTGATTTCGTGAATCATCTGTACTTTAAGATGGGCCAGTGGTTTGTGTTATACCGTTGGTTGTTTACGTATCTTTACGGGGCGACACCACTATCTGAAAATGAGTATCAACGCATTCCGTCTAATCTATCCGTACCCGTTCGCAGTTTACGCAATAGTAGTTTAGGTTATAGCAACAAACAGACTGAGCTGGTAACATATGACTCACTAGAAAAACAAGTTCAACAAATTGAAAATTATGTTGATCAGCAAATTTTTTACACACAACATGAGTTTTATGGGCCCGTGCGATTAAAGGGTGAGGATGATCTGCGGTCATTGATTAATTCTGGTGTACAGTATCTAGAATTTCGTTCTTTTGATTTAAATCCATTAACCGAGGTTGGTGTTGATCAAACACTTTTAGATTTTATGGAATTATTTTTGACATTTGCAGCCGTCAATGACTTGCCACAGTCAATTGAAAATCAATTGCAAGATGCTATTCAAAAAAATGAGGAAGTGGCATTGCAAGCTCCTGATCAACAGCCAGAATGGTTAACTGAGGCTAGTGATCAATTATTAAAACAGTTACAAAAATTTATCAATGATACAAATGCAGATGAACATTATCAGCAGGTATTAAATACAATCGAGCAGCGCATTCAGGACGTCACTAAAACAGTTGGCGCACAGGTTGCCGTCAACATTCAAGATCAAAGTTTGATCAAACTTGGTCAAACTATTGCACAGGAACGTAAGGATTGGTATCTTCCTAATGCTGGTTTGTCATTTTTAGCCGATCGGTATGATGGTCAACAAAGAAAAGGCCTTTATCGTGATATTATCGCAGGAAAAAAGGTCAAAATTACTGGCGCAGATTAATTTAAATAATGAACGAAAAAAGACATGCTAACTAGCATGTCTTTTTATTATTTATCATAAGTTCGTAATGCGGGTGGCGTGTAATTTGTCATAAAGTCATCAATTTCAGTGAGTGAATCAGAGAACAGTATTTTTTGCCTAGCGGATGCTTCCATGAAACCATGTTCAACCATCTGATCGAACATGTGTTGAAGTGGGTCATAATAGCCATTAATGTTATAAAACACACACGGACTCGCATTGTCGCCGATGACTGCCCATGAAAAAGCTTCACCAATTTCTTCCAGTGTTCCGGGGCCACCGGGTAGTGCGATGCAAGCATCTGATAAATCAAGCATCGCTTTTTTTCGAATCGACATATTTTCGACAATTTTTAAATGAGTAGACTGATTAAAAGCGAGACCACGATTTTTAAGTTCTTCAGGAATGAAGCCCCACACGATGCCACCGTTATCGATAACGGCACGGGCTACAATTCCCATCAAGCCAAATTTACCGCCACCGTAGACGAGTTCGTAATCTTTTTCAACGAGCCATTCACCAAGCTGTGCAGCACTGTCGCTGTATATTTCATCATTACCAACGGACGCACCACAATACACTGCAATTTTCTTCAAAACTAGTCACCTACTTTATTCAATACCTGTAATTATACGGCATTTCAAGGCAGAAAAAAATCACTCATCAAAAGATGAGTGGTTATTATGATTTATTTGGTATCAGGTGTGCCAAATTTACGTTGGAAATTAGCGATATTTGCATATTCGGTTTGTAATTGACGACTAAGACGAATATAGATTGGCACTAATTCACGATAAACAGGGTAGTTAGCTTCATTTGGTTGATAAGTATTGGTTTCACCGATGAAATCTTTTACTTTAGAAAGGTCATCAACGATACCCAAACTCTTCATACCCATGACAACAGCGGCAAGTGCACCACTTTCAAACGCATTTGGGATTGTCACTGGACTTTCAAAAATGTCAGCCAGCATTTGACGCCAGAGTTCTGAACGTGCAAAACCACCAGTAGCCATAATTTCTTTAGGTTTACCAACAACTTCTTCAAGGGCCAGCATCACGGTGTAAAGGTTGTACACAATACCTTCAAGCGCAGCACGGACCATGTGAGCTCGTGTATGATTACGAGTTAAACCGAAGAATGAACCACGCGCATTAGCATCCCAGATTGGTGCACGCTCACCACCTAAGAAGGGGTGGAACAAAAGACCATCTGAACCGGCAGGCACTTCAGAAGCAATTTGAGTTAACAAATCATATGAGTCCATTTTCATCATGTCAGCAGTTACTTTTTCAGGCGCAAAGAGTTGATCGCGCACCCAACGGAAGACGATACCACCGTTGTTAACTGGACCGCCAACAACCCACTTGTCTTTGGTTAATGCGTAACAAAAGACACGTCCTTTAGGATCAATTGTTGGTTTGTCAGTCACAACGCGGACGGCACCAGAAGTCCCGATGGTGACGGCGACTACGCCAGGATCAATGGCGTTAACGCCTAAGTTTGATAAGGTACCATCAGACGCACCCATGATAAATGGTGTCTCTTCAGGAATGCCGATCACTTTGGCGTATTCTTCACGCATGCCAGAAACTTGTTCTAATGGATCCACTAATTCAGGTAATTGATCACGAGAAACACCCGTTAATTCGAGTGCTTGTTCGTCCCAATCAAGATTGAAAATGTTGAACAACCCAGTGGCAGAAGCAATAGAATATTCTTCTTTTAACACACCGAACAAACGCCAGAAGATATATTCTTTAATACCAACCCAGTAAGCTGCATTGTCATAAATGTCTTTATGTTCATTTTTTAACCACATTAATTTATAAAGTGGTGACATTGGGTGGGTCGGGGTTCCGGTTTTCTTGTAGAGCTCAAAGCCGATACCATTTTGCTTATATTCATTAGCGTATTTCTCAGCCCGGTTATCAGCCCAAGTAATGACACGTGTAATTGGTTTGTGATCTTTATCTAAACCAATAAGACTGTGCATTGCGGCTGAAAATGAAACACCACGTAAAGTACCGTTCTTCAAATCAGCCTTACGAACTAATTCAGTGAGGGCATCAACCACAGCACTAAAAATTTCTTCGGGATCTTCTTCAGCCATATCAGGTTGGTCTTGATAGAGGGGATAGAGTTTATTTGCGTATCCTAGAACATTGCAGTCCATGTCATATAAAACGGCTTTGGTACTGGTAGTCCCAAGATCGACACCGATCATGTAATCCATGTAGATAGCTTCCTTTCAATTCAAGTGATTCTCTTATGCGATAAACATTTAGATATAATATAGGTATATCAAACGAATACCATTATATGGAAAAGGTTTTCACAATTCAAGGGGAATGGTGTAAAATGTTTTCAGAGTGTGGAGAGCGACTGGGAGATTCTGAGGATTGCTACGCTGTCCATAAAACTAAGCTGCTAAAGCAGCAAGGTTTATGGCAACGTGATATTAGTGAAATCCCCGTTTTTGGGATTTTACTAATATCGGGTTAACCGGAGGAATCTGTCGCTCGGAACACGTTTCAGTAAAAAAATAAACCCAGAGGAGCACCAAAAAATCCATGCAACAAGACAGCTTAATCACTATCCAAGCCTATTATGAAGGCCTAACCAAAAACGACAAAAAAATCGCAGATTACGTTCTCAATCACGGACAAGAGGTCCACGACCTAACCATCGAAGAACTAGCCAAAGCTTGTGCAACCTCAATTGCGTCAGTTTCACGTTTCGTCAAAAAGATTGGTTACACTAATTATCGCGAATTTTTGATGGATTTACCAAGAATTTCATCTACTTATGGGGATGTTTTTAGTGAGGTTGATGAAACTGATAGTGTTGATGTTATTACCGAAAAAACATTTAATGGGGCCATTCATGCCCTCCAATCAACCAAAAAAATGTTGTCTCAATCAAAATTGACAAAAGCTAGCAAAATGATCAGAGACTCTCATCATCTGGGTTTCTTTGGCTTGGGCGGCTCTTCAATTGTTGCCTTAGATGGGTATCACAAATTTTTGCGAACTAGTTTAAACACTGAGTATCACCCAGACTATGATATTCAACTAATGCAAGCAGTTAAAATGAACCAACAAGATTGTGCCATTGTGATTTCGCATTCGGGTAAGAATCAGCAAACGATGTTAATTGCAAAAGAATTGCATCGCCGTCATGTTTCATTAATTGTGATCACCAGTTATCCTGAAAGTGAATTAGCGCAACTAGCAGACTTAACGTTGATTTCAGTCGCTGAAGAAGTTAACTTTCGCTCTGAAAGTATGGCTTCATTAATTGCTCAACTCACTATTATGGATAGTTTATTTATGATCACGGCAGTTGGCCGGACCAAGATTTCGGAAGAAATTATCGCAGATGTCCGTCAGGTGATGGATCAAACCAGAAAAAAATAGTAAAGATCAACTGTCAGAACCATGGTTAAAACTCACTTTGGTATAATAGGACTATTGAAACAAAGGGGATTGTTATGACGCAACGCGAGTTAGAGCCAATCTATGATGATACGTTTACACGATCAAGTCGTCACAAACAATCAAAACGACACCATTATTTTGGGTGGGTCTTGATTGGTGTATTTGTGTTGGCACTGATCGGTTTTTTTGGTTGGCATAGTCATCGGCAGTCTGCACTTCAAAATTATCCAGTGCGTGGTGTTAGTGTTTCACAAGATGATGGGTATATTGATTTTCACCAGTTGCAATCAGCCAAATTAAAATTTGTTTATTTAAAAGCAACATCGGGTTCCAGTTATTTAGATGATAGCTTTAATGATGGTTACCAACGAGCAATTGGCACACAAATGCAAGTTGGAGTTTATCAAGAATTTAGTTTTACTTCGAGTGCCGAAAAGCAGTATAAGTATTTTGTGCAACAAATTGGCGCCAACACGGGTAATTTACCAATCGCAATTCACGTTACTTATTATGGTAAATATGCACAGCAAGCTCCAGATGCTCGAACACAAGGCAAAAAATTAGCCCAGTTGATTCGTTTATTATCGGAAAGGTACGGACAAAATTGTATTGTTTGGACGACGCCTGCAATTCAAAATAAAATTGTGACACCATATGTCGCACATGCTAAGAGTTGGTTGATTATGCCAAAATTAAAACGCTCGGGTGATCGGATTACATTTATGCAATACACTGGTAACGAAGAACTGAAGTTAAATGGCCAAAAAGTTGATTTGACTCAGTCAGTTTTCAATGGCACAAGAAAAGAATGGGAAGATCAGTTTTAGAAAGAAAAAAAGTGATGCTGGTGAGAGCATCACTTTAGCGAATAATAGCTAAAATTAATAAATTTAATTAAATGACGGTACAATAATTGGATATGTTTGCTCATCCGCTTCATCAATCAATGCGACTGGCCGTTGTTCATTTGCTTTAATTGTAATGTGATAGCCAAATTTATCAAGATAAATCAACTGTGTGTCATCAATTAATTCAACTGTCGTGGGAATAAGATGATGATCAATGGATAGCTTTAGTTCCGATGATATTTCAAGTTCATGATCACGGCTTCTTTGTTCATCATGAAAAACCCAGGTGCCGGCATAAAACAGCGGTAATGAAGTGGTTGTTACATGATTATTTCGTTTATGACCAAAGGAACTTGTTAAGCCAGCAATTAAACCAGCGCCAAATAATAGCGCGCCTCGCTTTTTCATCCCGTCACCTCCTTTAAATGTAGATTGTAATTCTAATGGATCAATAAATATATTATACACTAATATTGATTGTAAAATCATTACAATTATGTAAAAAACACTGATAAACTGATAAAATAGAGTGTAAAGATTAAATTGGAGGGCAAACATGCTACGACTAGGAATAATAGGCACCAATTGGATTACAGATCAATTTTTAGAAGCTGTTAATATTACAAAACAGTGGCAATTAACAACGGTGTATTCCAGAACGGAAAAACGCGCTGCAGAATATGCCCAAGCAAAAGGGGCGCAAGAGTTTTTTACAGACTTGAATGAATTCTTCGAAGCCGGTAGCTTTGACGTGGTTTATATTGCCTCACCAAATAGTTTACATTATGAGCAAGTGCGACAAGCCATTGAAAATGATAAGTACGTAATCGTCGAGAAACCAGCCTTTGTTAATCCGGATGAATTTGCTCAAATTGAGTCAGTTTTGAAAGCTCATCCACAAGCTCGGCTGGTCGAAGCTGCACGTCATATTCATACCCCATTATTTGGCAAAATTAAAGCGCAAGTCAAGCAAATGAACCCGGTTCAGGGAGCCACAATTACGTTTATGAAGTATTCATCGCGCTACGATCAAGTCTTAAACCATGAAACACCCAATGTTTTCTCGCAAAAATTTGCTGGTGGGGCGTTGCAAGACTTAGGGGTTTATCCAGTTTACTTTGCCTTAGCGCTGTTTGGTCAACCCCAAGGTGTGGTTTATTTCCCAACGATGATTGAAACTGGTGTAGATGGTAAGGGAGTTGCCATCTTGCAGTATACTGATTTCGAAGTAACCTTGAACTTTGGCAAAAATGCCAATTCCCATCTGCCTTCAGAAATTTATGGCTTAAAGGATACACTGGTGTTAGATAATCCTGCTGATTTAACTAGTGCCAGTTACTACACAGACAAGCAAGTTGAACAACCATTAACGGCCAATGTTGAAGCTAATTCAATGGTTGATGAAGTACGAGATTTTGGCGTATTGTTCGATAAACCACTAGATGATCAATTATTGAATAAATACCAAGAATGGTTTGATTTAAGTAGGTTGGTTAATGAAACAATGTATCAACTGCGACAATCAGCGCAGATTGAATTTCCCTCAGACACGAAAGAATAGGTGTGAAGAGAATTGATAGAGAAATTTGAAGAATACTTTAAGGAATCGGGTTTCAAGAAACCGACCGCGATTCAAACTGCAGTATACGATGCGATGCGCGCCGGTAAATCAGTATTAGGCATCGCCCCAACTGGATCAGGTAAAACGATTGCCTTTACGTTGCCTGCTTTGGAACGTTTAACTCCCAAACAAGGCATCCAAATGTTAGTTTTGTCCCCGTCCCAAGAACTAGCGATGCAAACCGCTAGTGTAATGCGCACTTGGGCAAAATTAGTTGATCTAAAAGTCACGGCCTTAGCTGGTGGTGCGAATATTCATCGACAAATCGACCGCTTAAAGCAACATCCTGAAATTGTGATTGGGACACCAGGGCGAATTCTACATTTGTTAGATAACCGTCATCTAAAATTAAGTCAGTTACAGACACTTATTATCGATGAAGCGGATGACATGCTTCAGGACGAAACATTAGGAGTCATCGAAGACATCGAGCGTAAAACACCATTATTGTGTCAACTAGGATTCTTTTCAGCTACGCGCACGAAAGTGTTAGATGAATTAAAATACATGTTTGGTCGCGATATCATTGAATATGATGTTCGTAGTATTGATGACACACAAGGACTAGTTCGGCATGGCCTCATGCAAATTAATCCAGATGGTCGTGCTGAAATGTTACGTCGTTTCAGTCATATTAAAGACTTTCGTGCCTTGGTGTTTTTCAATCAATCAAAGGCGATGCATCGCGCCTTTACAAAATTAAAGCATGATCATGTGAGTGCTGCCATTTTGGGTGGTGATCAGGGTAAATTAGAGCGTGAAAAAGCGCTGAGAATGTTTCGAAAACGTCAATTGAAGTTTTTGCTGACAACTGATGTTGCGGCTCGCGGCTTAGATATAGAAAAATTACCAGCGGTGATTAATTATGATTTACCAAAAGATGCCGTAACTTATGTGCATCGTGTTGGCCGAACAGGGCGCCAAGGTGAACCTGGAATGGTAGTTAATTTTGGGAATGATCATGACCTGCGTGATTTAAAAAAGTTGTTAGCTGATGAGAATTATGAATTGAATCCAATTTACTTTGACCATAATCGTTTAGTTGATGAAAAACCAAAATTGGGTGAACATGCCGTTGATTCACGCCGGAACACGCAGCATAAAATGCGTAAACAACAGCATGAAGACATTGCTGATAATGGTGTTCAAAAAAAGGTTAGTCATACGATTGACTTAGACCGAAATCATCAAACCAAGGCTAAAAAGAAGAAAAAGAATCGGCATCAAAAAGATAAAGGCATGCGCTTAAAGCGCCGCAAGCAAGCTGAAGAAAATAAAAAAGAAAACAAGTAATCCGATGGTGGAGTATTTATGATAAAATACTCTATGTTTTGGACCTATAGCACAACTGGATAGTGCACTCGCCTCCTAAGCGAATGATCCCGGTTCGAGCCTGGGTAGGTTCACTAGGGCGGATTTTCTAGCACCCTTGAGAATCCCTTATGTAACACCGCTTCCCTTGATATCATTGAGGTTAGCGGTTTTTTTGTTTAGTCAGAAAAAATCAGAAAAAAGCACCTAAAATCATACTTTCGCACCAAATTGGCACCAAATTGGTATTGACCAATAGAAAAATCGTAAAAGTGTGCGTGTTAAAAAGTTCGAAATCTCTAATCGCTTGCGCCAGTAGACTTTGAACCCTGTCGAAAGTGTGCCAAATTTTTATTTAGTAACGATAAAGTGCGATCTGTCTCTTCAGATTCAGTTTCTTTAAATAAGTGCGTGTATGTTTTTAAAGTGGTTTCAATTGATGCATGGCCTAGTCTTTTGGAAACATATTCGACTTTAATTCCATTGGCTAATAGATAGCTTGCATGCGTGTGTCTTAGCCCGTGGAACGTGATTTTTTTACTTGCGTGTATCTTTTTCAATACTCTAGCTAAAACCTTGTTAACGCCATTAGAAGACGGAATTTCACCACGTGTGTTAATGAAGATGAATTTGTGTGGATTGTCAGTCTTGTTGAATAAGTGTTGCATTTCGATTAACTTATCCAGATAACCACCCAGTTTTTCAGGTATATCAATCACTCGTACAGAACTTGGATTTTTAGTCGGTTTAAATGGGTTCTTAGCTGTAGGCTTGGAGCGATTATAAGTTCTTTTAACCTGAATTCGGTTAAATACATCGAAATAATCATCTTCAGTAAGCCCTTGTACTTCTGCCAATCGCATTCCTGTCATCAATGAAGTAAATATCATTGCATAAGAGATATTGTAGATATCTACTTTATCTTCAAGATATTCAATTAAATGTTCTGCATCCGTTTTATCCAGGTATTTTCGTGACTCGTCCACACCAGTGCCACCGAAAACTTCAGCTAGTTGGGTGAAATCTTTAAGGATTACATCATCAGCTACAGCATACTTAACTGCAATTTGCACTGCATTATGCAGCTTGGAAACTGAATTCTTAGCATGATTTTTGGCATAGGCATTCAAGAAATTTTGATAGTCCATGCGATTAATATCATGCATGAGCGTATCACCAAAATAACCTTTAATAATGTTATAATCAGTTCTATATCGATCCTGTGTAGCAGGTGAGACATGATCTTTCTTTATACTCTTGTACCACTTCCAGAAGTAATCTGTTAATGAAATATCTTCTTCTGAAAATGGTTTATTAGTAGTTTGCAGTGTGTTCTTTATTTCCGTTTCCCACTTAACTGCATTTGTTTTAAGTGAGAAAGTTTTTGTTACAGACTTACGTGTGCCGTTATGAGTGTAGAATACTCTAACAGTCCACCCAGTTTTAGATTTTTTAATCATATATATCATCCTTTCAAATGCTCTGGCAGGAGTTTTATTTGAAGATGATAGCTTGGCATCACTTCCTTTCGTGGTATAATTGAATACATCAAAGGCGTACACATACGTGTATTCTTTCGCTTAGCACATCCATTATCTTGGCGGGTAGGGGATGTGCTTTTTTTGGTTAATTAAATACCTAATATTTGTTTTTTCTTAGCATCAAATTCTTCTTGCGTGAGAATACCTTCATCAACTAAACCTTTTAGTTCACGAAGTTCATCAACAACTGAAGTTTGTGACTGAACGGGCTGTGGTTGTGCAGGTTGTTGTTTTTTATTCATAAAATCAGTACGGGCTTGTTTTACAGCGTCAACCATAATTGGAGCAGTGGCTTTATTAACGTTTTCAACCTTTGTAGTAACAGCACCGTTTACAATTGAAATATCTCCAAATAACATACCTTTTGAATAATTTACTGAATTAACCATATCCAAAGGAATTTCTGTGGATTTAATACCATATACTAAGCCTTTATCTATGAATAAAATTCTAGTATCAGTGCATACCATTAAAATAGTATTAGCATCTACAATACCGCTAGTTGCATATTTAACAACTTCATCATCAGCAAGAATATCTGGCAGTGCATTTACTTCTTTACGTGTTCCAAACAAATCTGAAACACCGGCATCAATAAATTGTTGATTGATTATTTTAAGCTTTGCCTCATTGGATGCAGTTTTTTCAATTATATCCTGCTTTTTTTGTTCTTTTTTTTGCAATTTAGCTTGTTGATTTTCAGCTTTAATGTCAATTGGCTTTCCACTATCAAGTATTTTTTGTACGTCAGCAACAGTATGAGACGTTCCCCAGTCAACAGAAGCAAATGCTCCTTTAATGCCAGCTTTAAGAGCACACTTACCGTCGATAAATCCATCTTGTAAATTGACAGAATCTGAATCCAGCATTTTAATTTTATCTCCACATATTGCACAAGTTTTTGCCATTTAAAACATCTCCCAGTAGTTAGCGAAGTTTTATGTCTTTAGCGTTTTTGGACATACATCTTAATAAAATCCTTTAAATGATTTTTCTATCTGAAATGGATTCATAGTTTGATATGCACGTACTTTGTTAATCGCACTGTTAAACTCATTACCACATTCAAATTGATTGTATCGAAGTAATCGATAGTACAATGCACCATGGCTTATACCAAATTTTTTACATATTGAATTGAATGTTAGCTTTTTGTCATTTATCCAATATCTAATAGCTGATTCATTAATCATAAGCATGCCAGCCCCAATGTTTGCTTCAATCTCACGTACATTTTCTGCTTCATCGTAGCCTTGATTAGCTATCAAATCGGAGAAATGTTCGCCAGTTGCTCCTTGTTTTGAATGGACCTGATAGTGGTACAGTTCATGCATTAATGTGAAGTGCTGCCTAACTAGTGGAAGAGTAGTGTTATAACCAATAATTGAACGACCGTTTTTGGTTCTCATAGATCCACTAATTGAATTTTTTGTGGCATTTGCAAATTCATAGCCTTTAAATTTTATATAGTTTTTATCCCGATAAAGGTTAGCTACTTCACGCCACGTTATATTTTTTGAATCGATATTAGCATTCCAATTTACATGAAAGATAATATTGTTGGCGTTTTGTCTAACCAATTCGTAGTGTTCAGTTTCGTCACTCATTAGAATCGATCTCCTGGGTCATCAGAGTCAAGATTATCTTCTAAAAACTTGGAATATTTCTCTAGGTCTTTTATGAATTCATCTCGTTTTGATGGGTCAATTTTCGATATGTCAATACGAAAGTAATCGTTAACGTCTTCTTTAGGCTCTTCATTTCCTAACAGATAATCAACCGATACATCCAAAACTTTAGCAACTTTAGATAAAGAATCAGCGGTTGGAGTTTGATCTTTCCAACGGTAAATACTATTAATTCCGATTCCAGCTTTATCGGCTGTTGTTTTTAAATTCCATCCACGTTTTTTTGCAACTTCTTTAATTCTCTCAACTAGCGTCATATCAATGATTCTCCTAGCAAGACAAATATTAAATAATTGAATTCAGTAATTAAAACTTTACAAAAGTACTGAATTCAGTTATTATTAATTCATCAAGTAATTAAGCAACAAAATACTAAGCCATATTATCAATGCTTTGGCGGCTAAGGGTAATAGGTAAGTAATTTGTGTTTATTTGTTATGCCTTTATTGTACTGAATTCAGTACAAAAATGCAACTACTTGATAAATAAATTACTGAAGGTGGTGAAAATATGGAATTAATAATTAGAGGAAAACCTCATGAAATAAAAGAAGTGCTCCAAGCTATTGAAGGTAGCAAGGAACACAAAAAGATTAAAGCAAATTTGGTTACGCATATCAGTCAACAAAATTAATTGTTTCATTGTGAATAGTGATGTTATGGCAATCTGCACATGCAAAAATTTGTACAGGCAATCCGCTGTCTACGATTTTATTTTCTGATTTTGAAAATCCAACAATCAAAAAAGAGTCAGCACCATTGGCAGGATCTAGCTCACCAAAATTATCACTACCACAAAGTGGACACTTATCCATGATATCACCACCAATATTTTGAATTGCTTTAAGTATACCAAAGAGAAAGGAGCGATTTAATTGGCAGAACAAGAATTAGAGTCATCTGTCAAGTCAATCAAACGTGAAATTAAAACTGCCTTGATTGAACGAGACATGCAACAAGCAGAGTTAGCCAAGTTAATAGACGAAGGTGTAACTCAAGTTAGCCGTGCTGTTAACGGTGATAGTTCACCAAAGTCAATTAATATTCGAAAGAAGATCTATCGAGTATTAAATATCAAACAGTAGGTGATCCAAATGTTAGAAACAGACGAACTACTGACCCGCAAACGGGTAGCTGACGAAATCTTGCACGTGTCACCGAATACGGCAGATAAGGAATACTTATACGAAAAAGGCTTCCCATATATTCAAGAAGGCAAACGGAGAAAATATTTGAAATCGTCAGTGATCGAATGGTTAAAACAGAACCAAAAATACAGTTAAGACTCTGGCAGGAGTTTAAGGAGCTGATTTGAAATGAAACAAAATACTGAACAATGGTTACAAGCTTTAGTCTTAGTAGGCGGATTCTTCATGTTACTAGGGTTCGTTAACTGGTTGGATGTGGTGATCAAATGAAAGGCTACTACGCAGGAAACGAATACTGGGAACGTTACAGATTATTTAGTAGATTCAAACAAAAATTGAATGAGAAAAAACTAAAAAAAATTGGATATATCAAATGTTCAAATTGTAAACATATGACACATCCAGGCAATTATTGTGAGTTTTGTGGGAGAAAGCTTATTTAATATGTAACTCCTTCAAAGCAGCTTCAGACGCTAATTCAATCATGATATCCTTTAAGGCTTCCGCAACAAATTTTCCAGCCTTAGCACTATAAATCTTAAATTTAATGGCAGCTAATTTTGTTTTAGGACTATCTATTAGCAAATCAGGAATGGTGTTATTGAAGTCTGATTTGTCTTCATCACTAAGTTCAGAAAGATTGATTATTTCTTGAGTTGATTTAATTTCTGTTTCAGTCCATGGATAAGGCTTACCGCAGTTTTTGCAGTATTTAGGAACGGGCACATGAATTGAAACTTCCCAAACACCATCAATTCTGTGATAGCCAAAAATTGGAAAGTCACATTGTTGGCATTTAGATATTAATTTTTCTCCACATATTTCACAAAAGCCATCTATATTGGCATTCATTGGTTTCATTACGCTGGCTTGATGACCATTTAAACAAATCAATTGCTTCAACTGTATACCCATTTAAAAACCTCCCAAAAATTATTACTTAGATTATCTCACAAGGAGTTGATTATCATGATAGTTAAAAACAAATATCTCATGGAAACTAACTGTATCTACAAAAAAACCGACTCGCATTGCAGTGCGAATCGGTACAGAAGAAAAATTTTATCTGTTGCTATTTTATCACGAATAGGGGGCTGGCTCAATGGGCATAGACAATCCAATCACAAAAAACGCTGGCGATGAGTTCTTTGGTGAAATGAACCGAGACGGGCAGAAGATTATCCCACTGACGATTGCCAAAACTTACGATGGCAAACCACTCACTAAGGATGATGATTTCTGCACACTGTGGGGCGATAACTATTTCAGAGATGAAAGCACACGATTTTTAAGTTATCTAATCGCCACATATGGTGCTGATCAATTACTAGCAGAGTTAGGAGCTGAAGAACATCGATGATTTAGAAAAACGAATCAATCAAATTATTGCTGACGCACTAGCGAATGCTAGGAAAAAGAAAACTTATCGGCAAGGGATCAACTATCTCAAAGGATTGCAAGATAAGACTAAAAAAATTGAATGGCACGACCTGGATCGATCATTGATTGAACCTGCTACCCAGTTAGTAGCGGCTGCCTATGGTCAAGCAATCTATGAATTACAAAATGAAATGTACAGTCAGGAGATAAAAAATGAAGATAACTAACGGGAAAAATATTTCATTGAAGAAAAACTGGAAAGTCATTTTATATGGCAAACCAGGTGTTGGAAAAACTAGCTCCATTAAATTACTAACAGGTAAGACATTAGTTCTTGCTTTGGATAACTCACAGAAAGTCTTAAACGGACAAGCCAACATTGATGTGTGGAAAGATGATATCTTCCCAGATGATGATATGGAACATGGATTTGATCGTGAACATCCAGAAGAATCAATGATTAAATTCTTCAAGGACACAGATGAAATTTCAAAAACATATGACAATTTAGTGATTGATAATATTTCATCATTTGAAAAAGATTGGTTCGTTGAAAAAGGTAAATCAAGTAAAAACGGTATTTCAAATGAAATTCAAGACTATTCACAATGGACTAACTACTTTGCCCGTATCATGACATCACTTTACATGATTCCAAATATCAATATTGTGACGACTGCTTGGGAAACACAGCAACAAATTACCACAGCAAGTGGACAGGTATTCAACCAGTTTGCCCCTGAAATTCGAGCGAGTGTGCGAGACGGTTTGCTAGGTTTAGCAGACGTGGTCGGCAGAATGTTAATTAATCCAGACTCAGGCACACGGGGAGTCATTCTCGAAGGTGATGATTCAGTCTACGCCAAGAACCGGTTAGACAGTCGTACATCTGCAACTATCGAGGAGCTGTTTAAGTTTGGCAATTAAACTCTATGATTATCAAACACAGCTAGTTAATCAAGCTAGACAGTCACTTATGAATGGCAATCAATCAGTCTTACTAGTTAGTCCAGCAGGTAGTGGTAAATCAATCATCATTGCTGACATTGCTAGACGAGCGATTAATAAAGGCGGACACGTTATGTTTACTGTTCACAGACAGGAACTGATTAATCAAATCACTCAGAGTTTTGAACAAGCTGGGGTCGATTTATCCCACACCACGATCATGACTGTGGGCAAGATTGTTAATCGATTAGACGTACTGCCAAAGCCAACACTGATTATCACAGATGAAACGCACCACTCTCTAGCTAAGACGTACCGTAAAATTTACGACTATTACCCGGACGTTCCAAGACTAGGATTTTCTGCCACGCCATGGCGAATGAGTGGTAAAGGATTTGACGATATTTACGAAACGATGGTTGAAGGACCTGACGTGAAATGGTTAATCAAAAATAACTATCTCGCACCATATAAGTATTTTTCAGTCAATTTAATTAATGAAAATAAACTGAAAACTTCCAGTACTGGCGACTTTACCAATA
>NZ_BAAHWX010000020.1:0-14565 GCF_054784995.1 Paucilactobacillus salsurae
ATAGCTCTTTTTATTTGTTGCTTTTAGCGAATTGACTTCGCAAATGTTATTTCTCTTAAAATCTACGTTTTAAGAGCCCTGCACATTTGATTCGTCGAAACTTTATTCAGTTTTCAAAGGTCTACTTAGCTGCCAAAAGGCAACTATTAAATCATATCATCGTGAGTAGTGAGTGTCAATAATTAATTTTGAAAATGAATAAATATTCATCATTTTCTAATTTAACTAAGCCCTTACTCTCTCAACTTTTTGACGACTACTTCTTGACGACAACAAATATCATAGCAATAAAAAAAGACTCGGTCAAGACAGAATTTAAAAAATTATTCAAAGAATGGAGCTGTATCTATTTCAACTGTATCAAAAAGAGCCGTAAGCTTTGACACATCAACAAATTCTGCACTTGAATCGCTCTTTAATTTCTGTTCAATTTTTTCCTTTTGATCGTGAATAGAAAAAACAAATAAACTTTGTTTCTTGGTTCCCTTTAACATTGCGAGTTCTTCAAGCCTAAGACAGTCCACTGGTATACCCATATTTCCTTTAAAGAAAGTCAACATTGTTGCTAATGCGGTTTTATTTTCTTCTATATAAGTGGATAAAAATTGATATGGATTTGACTCCTTAACTAAAAAACTACTGTTTTTACCGTCATCAAATAAGATAGTTCCTGATACTTTAGTCAATACACCTATCTCCTTACTCTCTTAAAATATGCCTATTGCCATTAAATAATATTTCAAAACAGATGTAAAGCAACTTACCTATTCATATCGAAATTTGTTTTAACTCTTAAGAAATCATGAAGCCAATTTACAAACTTCAATAATATTGATAAAATCAATCCGGTATTCAATTATTAAAAATAACTCATAAAAAATCTAAGGGGATAACGCCTTGTCTACTTTAATTGATTTTGTTTTACACATCGATGCGCACCTAGTTTCTATTGTCAATGCATTCGGTGATTGGTCCTATCTCATTTTATTTGCCATCATCTTTATTGAAACAGGCGCGGTTATCCTGCCGTTTCTACCAGGTGATTCATTGCTGTTTGCTGCAAGTGCATTGGCAGCTAATGCTCAGTACCATCTTAGTATTGAACTCTTCATCATTTTGTTTCTGATTGCTTGTATCAGTGGCGACTCTTTAAACTTCTTTATTGGCCACAAAGTGGGGAAATCAATCAGCAAGCATCCCCTACTCAATAGGTTAATCGACCAAAATAGTCTTCAACGCGCCGAACTATTTTTCGAAAAACATGGCGCCTCTGCCATCATCTTGGCCCGCTTTATGCCAATCATTAGAACCTTTGCACCATTTGTCTCTGCCGGTTCAGGATTTGCTTACCGTAAATTTCTGCCATATAGTCTTATTGGCTGTTTTTCTTGGGTCTTCATTTGCTGTTTAAGTGGCTTTTTCTTTGGTAACTTGCCTTTTGTCAAAGCACACTTCTCCGCAATCATTTTAGCTATTATCGTAGTAACTCTAATTCCAGCCGTGGTTGGCTTTATTAAATCAAGAATTTCAGGTACCAAAGCCTAACGTTCAATATTTCTTCTCGCGATAATTATCAATATCAATACTTCAATTAGAAACAATCCCACAAAAATAATCACACTTGAAGTAAAAAAGTTTTCTGTTAATACATTGATAATTGGATCGGTATTGGGGTTAAAAATCCAGTCATTATTGTTAAACGTCATTTGATGAAACTTAATAAAGAACTTTTCAAAGTTAATAACCAGTAAAAAGCCAAGCATCAACAGTAAAACCAAAAAATATTGTAGTGGCAATATCAGCTTCCATAACTGATGTTGCCTTTTTTGTTTGACTAATGTGGGAACCACAATTGCCCCAGTCACAATGCAGATCACTTCATTGAATAAAAACATTTTTTTAACATCTAGAAAATGGCTCATGGCCGGCTTACTACTAGGAATGAATTGAAAGTGAAACGATGACTGAAACGGTAGTTGTAAATAAATCAATAAGTGGCGATAATCGCGCATCATTTGAGTTTTGTTCACGCCAGCAATTCTAGCATGTGATAACCAAAACTGAATGGCACTCACATTTAATGTCAGCACAATGCTCAAACTAATTAAAAATAACACCAGCAATAAAAAAATCACTGATGTTTTTATTTTAGTTTTCATCAAATTGCCATTCATCTAATGTTTTCACCTGATATGTTGGGAAAATTTGATCTTTTTCCACGTCTTCTTTTGTTGAAAGTCCTGTATACACCAGTAGTGTATCCATACTGACATTAATACCCGCTTGAATATCTGTGTGAATGTTATCGCCGACCATAATGACCTGACTACGATCTAACTGACATTTTTTTAATGCCATTTCCATAATGATTTTTTCCGGTTTACCGATCATAATAGGTCGTGTTTGTGTGGCATACTCAACCAATTTAACAATTGAACCTGCACCAGGCACCATTCCTTGTTCATTTGGTAAATTGCTATCAGCATTCGTCCCGATAAAGGTGGCGCCATTACGAATCGCTAACACTGCCAGTTGTAATTTATGGTAAGTCACATCTGAATCCAAGCCGACAATCACGTAATTTGGTGCAACTTCATCGAAGAAAAAACCTTTCTTCAGTAAAGCATCTTTCAAACCACTTTCGCCCACAACATACATACTGCGCTTTTTTGTAGCTTTTTCATCCAAGTAATCAGCCGTGGCAAGAGCCGTAGTGTAAACATTCTCAGCGGTTACATTAATGTCATGATTTTGTCTTAAATTATCGGCCACAAACTGCGGTGATCTCGTACTATTATTGGTCACAAACAATAGTTGTTTGTTTTCCTGTTGTAATCTTTTAACAAATCTTGCCGCTGATGCAATTTGATCTTTACCACGATAGGTTGTTCCATCCAGATCCATGAAATATCCTTGATAATTCATTACTGTTGTCTCCATTACTTATGTCGAATGACAAATTTTTTGTTCCTTGAATTTTCATTTACCGTTACTGCTTTTTGATGCTTTCTTTGTTTTACACTTTGGTTTTGTGATTCTTTTTTTTCTTTAATAACAGGCGTCATCTTCTTGGACTCACCTGAATTCGTTGTATGAGAAGTATTTCTCGAGTGTCGACTTGGCTTTTTGGCAGAACTTCGACGCTTTGTATGTCGCTGCTTTGGTACCTGTACATCTAAATTTTGTACGATAAAGTAGGCACAACCAAAATTACAGTCTTCATATAAGTAATCTTGAATATTATCTGATAACAAAAGCTTGGTTGCACTAGGATTCTGTTCATCATAAAAGCCCTTTAACCGCAGCTGATCAAAGCCCCAGTCACCAACAATATAGTCGTATTTACTGAGTACAGTACTAAAGCGTTGACCGAACTTATCGGCATCAAATCCTTGTTTATGCTCCGTTATTAATCGATAAGCATGCCCATTTACGGTGAAATTTTCTTCATCTTGTCTAACGACGGTGAAGATATCAGCGCGTTGCTCTTCTCGTAGGTCAATTAATTCTTGTGTTTTTTCTCTGTTCATTAGCTATCCTTTTCTTCACTATCATAAGGGTAATGGGTCATTAAATAATTGCCATATACATCTCTGAAAAATTTGTTATACATTAATTCATTACTACCAGCGATTTCAATCGTAGGGAAAAACGGAATAAACAAATAATGATCAAGTGTTGCCAACTGGTAACGCTCAAATATGCTAACTGGTGTCCCGTCAAATAATACTTGTTTAGTAGTGGCATCATAATCAATCCCGGCATAGTGGACTTCACCAAATACTTTACCACGAAAGCCCATTCCTTTTAGCGGAAATCGACGTAAAAAATTGCGATTCTTTTCAATTTCACGAACTAACCGAATTAAATCAGCACCACTTAACTCAACTTTCATAACATGCATCGCATGTGGGAGCATTTTGTGCAATTGATTACGATCGATAACACCTTTAGGAAGTCCCGTTAAAAATAGTCCAGTATTCAAAATGGCCGCCTTAGTATCTGTAAATTCTTCTAACGCTTTTAACCCTACATCGATCAGGCGTGAATCAGTTTCAAAATCAACAGATAATGAATGTGGTATTTTGGCGATTTTTTGTTGTGCTAGTAGATTCTCTCCCTGTTGGATGTAACCGGCAATTTGTGTTTGATCTTCTTTTTGTTCCGGCAAGTGTTGTGTCACAACGACACGAGCTTGTGCGGACTTAATTTGACTATTGTCAGTTAATTCAAGATCAATCTTACCGATATACTGGCCATATTTTCCTGCAGCCGCTAACAGTGAATGCCCTACTTTTTTACCGTGTTCGAGTAGATGATGCGTGTGACTGCCGATAATAACGTCAAACTCTGGAAAATGATTAGCAATTTGCTCGTCAACCCCAATTCCCAGATGAGACAATAGTACTAAAACGTCGTATTGTCCCTTATATTTGTCCAGTAGGTAAGGGATAGCTTTAAAAACAGCAATCGGATTCCAACCTTCTAACGGATACGTTAAAATAAATGGCGCCGTGAGCCCCATTACACCAATTCTAGTCTTTTGTGCAGTGGTAATCACCTTAAAATCTGTCGCAAATGATGGTGTTTCATCATTTTTTTGATCTAACAAATTTCCCAAAATAACATCAAAATTAGCATTTTGGTATAACCGTTCCAACTGTTCTTTGGTATTACCTAAGCCCTCATTATTGCCAATCGTCACGCCGTCATATTGCACTTCATTCAAGAGCTGCACGTTTGCTTGGCCGTCTGTAGCTTCAGTCAATGGGTGAACCCGATCCATTGCATCCCCAATATCAAACGTTAACACCGTGTGTGCCGGTTCTTCGAGCGCTTGTTTTTGGCTCGTCAAATAACGCCTAATTTTGGGCCAGTTTTCAAAATGAGAGTGCAAATCATTTGTATGTAAAATTGTAATTTTTTCAGACAACTTGAGTCCTCCCACAGCTATTAATTGTATCCTATAGTAATCTTTTCAACTGGTCAAGATTCCTGGCTAGTGTCGTTTGGCATAATCAACCCATTTGCCTTCGACCATTTCTTCAATCTGAGCAAAAGAAAATGGTGTCCCAAACGCTGGTTTTTGTGCCAAATAGTCAACCTCTGGAGTATCAACACCAACATTAATGTTTTCTTTTGCAGGGACAGCATAATGGTGAATGTGTCCGTGCAAATTAATAATTTGTGGCGCAATACCTAACATCATTGGATAATGCGTCAAATAATATTGGCGATGGTCGTACTTGATTAAGACGCCCACATCATGAAATTCAAATTTTGGTTTACCACCGTATGTGTAATTATTTTGTGCTAAAAATTTAAATAACGCACGATTATCATGATTACCTTTGATTAAGACGAGATGTCCATGTAATTCATTCAAAATTTTCAACACTGCTTCTTCCGATTTACGAGCCGGTTTTGTAAAGTACAGCGCAATATCCCCCAAGTGATACACGGTATCGTCTTCGGTCACCACTTTATTCCAGTTATCAATAATCGTTTGATTCATATCTTCGACAGTTAAAAAAGGTCGCGGAGCAAACTGACTTCGTCCTAATAAATGATCGTGATAAAAATGCGTGTCAGACGTAAAGTATCTCATGTACATGCTCCTCTGTATTTATTTCTTTACTATTAAAAAAAGGTAATCAGTTTAAAACTGATTACCTTCCATTATATCGCACTTATTTATTTTTTAATCGTTCAACATCTCTAGCAATCATTAATTCTTCATCGGTTGGAATTAATAGTGTTTTAATCTTAGCATCGTCTGCTGAGATATCACGTTCTTCACCACGAACGTTGTTCTTTTCAGGGTCAACTTTAATACCAAAGAATGAAAGATTATCGGTAATTTCTTGACGCAAGTTAATATCATTTTCACCAACACCAGCAGTGAAGACAATCGCATCTGCACCGTTCATCTCAGCCAAATATTGGCCCACATAACGGATAACCCGGTTTGACCAAATATCCAAGGCTAATTGTGCGCGGTGATTGGTATCCTTGACTTTTTCCAAGTCACGCATATCGCTTGAAACACCTGAAATGCCAACAAGGCCTGACTTGTGATTTAAAATATCAATCATTTCGTCTGAGCTAATGCCGAGTTTATCTTCAAGCCAAGCAACCATTGATGCATCAATATCACCTGAACGAGTTGCCATTGTTAAACCTGCTAATGGTGTAAAGCCCATTGATGTGTCATATGATTTACCATCTTTAACAGCTGTAATAGAGGCACCTGCGCCTAAGTGTAATGTAATTAATTTTAATTCAGATAATGGCTTACCTAACATTTCAGCTGCACGGCCGGAAATGTAACGGTGACTAGTACCGTGAGCACCATACTTACGAGCACCATATTTTTCGTACCATTCGTAAGGCACACTATACAAGAAGTTTTCTTCAGGCATAGTTGTATGGAAAGAAGTATCAAACACGGCTACAGAAGGGACATCAGGTAAGATTTTACGGAATGCACGGACGCCCATTGCATTGGCTGGGTTGTGTAATGGTGCATAATCAGCCAGTTCATCAATCTTTGCCAAAACATCATCATCAATTAAGACAGAATCTTTGAAATATTCTCCACCGGCCACAATTCGATGACCTATACCAGTAATTTCTGAGAAGTCACTGATGATTTTAAGATCAATTAATTCCTTTAATAAGATATTAACAGCCACTTCGTGATCTTTAACTGGCACTGTTTCATTAAATTTTTGACCGTCACCATACTTGATGGTGACGATGGCATCATCAAAACCGATTTTTTCGATTAAACCTGACGATAAAACCTGTTCTGAAGGAATTTCAAATAGTTTGAACTTTAAAGTAGAACTTCCTGCATTAATTGCGATTGTTTTTGACATTATTTCGATCTCCTTTAAACATTTAAATTTGTTGTAACCCATTCATCAATCTCTTGCATAAATTGAGTAAAAGCTCGCTGATCTTTTAATGATGGAAATTCACCCAACAATACTTTTTTTGCCTGAGCACTGTTACCACCATCACGTTGAATCAATAAAATTGATTTTTGACTTTGTTGATTCGTAAATAAATCAGTTGGTAAATTAATGATGCCTTGTAGATGAGCATGTGACTGAATCCATTCCACAAAATGGTCCGTCTGATTCGTCTGAAAAACATTACTTGGCACCAAGAATACGCCAAAGCCACCTGGCTTCAAATAATTGATTGCCTGTTCAATCAATAAATGATGAACATATGAGTGACCTTTTTTGGCACTAGTTTCGTAGTTTTTGACATTGTCATCTAATGGATAATAGCCAACAGGCAAATCGCTAACCACGATATCACATTGCCCAATGTCTAGCGAATCAATTGCGTCTTGATGATAAAGATCCACCGGTAGTTTTTGGAGTGCTGTTGAAACACTCGCCACTGCAAGTAATGAGTCATCATTATCAATACCATAACCATGTAGTTTTGCTTGGTTGGTTGATGCTAAGTGATTCATGACAGTGGTCAACAAGTTACCTGTACCAACAGCTAAATCAAAAATACTATCAATTTCAGATTTATGAGTTACCTTCTCAATTAAAGAAGCCATCAAAATACCAATTGTATCAGGTGTCATTTGATGATTAGCCTGAATATGATCTTCTTTAATTGCCTTTAACATACATAACTGTATTGCGCTTCTAAACGTTTCCGAATCAATGTTGTCCAAATCAAGTTGCTGATAGATATCATCCAACTGCTGAACTTCAGCGGCGTCAGGTTTACCGTCTTCTACTTGAACCTGTTTATTATCCAGTAAATTTTCACCGGTTTCAATAAACGCATCCAAGTAAGAACTGTCTAACGTTTTTTTTAACACTTCAGTTGATTCATCCAATAATTTAAAAACGGTTTCAACCTTTTCGTGTGCCAGACTTCTCAACTCCCATCACAAATCTTCTGCTCACCCCATTAGTTTACAGATTTTCACAAGCAAATTCAAGAAGTCGCTTTCATAAGAATTAATTTGTAACCACTTTTCAGTTCAATACTAGTCTGACTCTTGGTATGTCGAACGCTACCAGTATTAAAATGGACAACTGGTTGTTCATCTTCACTAAAGTTTTCCATTGTTTGAGCTAATAACTCATTTTGTAATTTTCGGTAGAGTTGATGTTGGGCACTGTAATGTTGATACCTCAAAATACTAAATGTTGTTAGAAATAAAATGACAATTAATACATTCACTAGCACATAACTATTCTGTTTCATTTTCTGGTTCACCTTTTAAAAATTTGACGACGCCATGATACTGCCTTCCATCATCTAATTCAATACTCAGTTCAACTTGTTGAGCAGAAATCTGTCGGGGCTGAAATTTCTTAACATGATCTAATAACGGTAAATAGCCACCACCGTTGCCAATTAACGTTAAATACACTTTTTGATTACCATGTTTTAAATCAAACTGTTTGTGTCGTGTTTTGCTGTGTAGCTTAATCGTATTTTTACCACAATCAATGAGTTCAAATTCATGACTAGGAGATTCTAATTCACGCAAAAATAAGTACCAGTTAATAGTGGCATCTTTAGTCGGTTGCTGTTGTTGAAAACTATGCAAAGTAAAATTAATCACGATGGACACCATAACTGTCACTAGTAGTGCGATCACACATTCTAACAAAGTAAATGCCCGCATTTTATTCATTGCGTTTCACCGTAAATTTAAGGTGCTGATTTTTCAAAATTTGCACTCCCGTTTGATTCACAATAATGTGGTATCCATCTTTTTGTAAATGTTGATTCTGATGATCAATAGCATACTGATCTGAAGCCTCTTTAGCTAGTCTTGCCAATTGTGCTTCTTGTCTTGCATGATTCATCTGACTCACTAACTGAACTTGTGACAGACAAATCCAGACGGCCACCATTGAAATTAAAAATAACGCAACAACACTGTCAGCTAACACAAAAGCTCTATGTTGTTTCCACATAATAATTCCCCCATGCCAGCTGAATTTTCATTTCATAATTTCTCTTGGTTCTAGTTGAATAGAATTTTTGTGTCCCCGCTTTAACATAACCGTTCGCTAACATTTTTAATTTTTTGAATTGAACTACCTGAATTGTTGATGGAATAGTCACGTCGCTGTATTGACTGCGATAATTTTCAATCCATCTAAAACGAATCACGCCGTTGAAATGTTTGATTTCTGTTTCTTGTTGATTATTTTCTGCTCGGACTTTACTAGCCTGCCAATTTTGATCTAGTTGACGCCAAAATTGTTTTTCCTGGTCTGCTTGTGTCATCGCCGTCAATCTAATTGACCCAAAGGAGACTACCACACAAATTAACCCCAAAACAATGACTGATTCAATCAGTGTAAATGCAGCTTGTCTAGTCATTTTTCTGCACAGCATGATCACCAACAATGCTAATATTTTCTTTTTGGGCTTTCGCCACCTGATCTTTAGTCAAATAATCTTGGGCTTGCAGTGTTTCAAAATCAACCTTGCCTTCTCCAGTTTCATTTTGATATAAGTCAATTTGAGTTTGAACAACTGACACCATAGCACTACGGTGAACACCACTGGCATGTTTTCGTTGTGAAGCTAAGTTTGGTAGGACAATTAAAATTAATAAACTAATGATAAAGAGCACAATTGCCATTTCAATGAGCATTTCTAAATATGTTTATTAATATAGAAGAAACTAAAAATAAAAAAGTGAATTCATCATTCTTTGCGTATGTATTATGTAAGGAGGAATTACTATGATTAAACAATTTTATTTTAAAACGAATGGACACTATCATGTACTAGAACAAACTGCACACTGGGTAGCTGTTTTGTGTCACGGCAATGCTATTTACGCCAAAGAATGTGAATCAGTCGATGACGCTGCCGCATTCTTTGAACATCTAAAAGACAATATGCATGAAATACTTACCGAATAACGACAAGGATAAAGGCAACCGCTTGATTGCGGTTGCCTTTCTTTTAATTGTAATATAAATTTTTTAACATTTCCCAAAACGTAATATAAATATTTGTATATCCAAACATTCTGCCAATGTAATAAATTACCACAAAGAATGCAATTGAACCAATTAGATCAAGGATATTCTTTGTCACATTTGAAATAGCGTTACGAGTTCGTCTATGCTGCACATTGATAGCATTTTGCCTATTTTCAGCTTCACGTTGTTGCATTCTTTGAACATAAAGATCATGCCACTTAGGGTCGTTTTGACGTTTTCGCAAAAATTCGTCTGAATGATATGCCATTTCTAATTACTCCTTTTTTGGGATCAGTTCATTTTCAGCCTGTTTTCTTGCCTGTTTTGCTTCCTTTATTGTATCAAATGTTCCTATGTGTGTCCTTTTTTTATTTATAGTAATATCGGCAGAGTAGTGTATTGTTCCGTCCTTATACTTCACTTTCTTAACACCCGTAATACCAGTTGAATTATCAGTGCGAAGTTTACGTTTTTTATCAAGTAAGAACGTTGCTACACCATTAACTCTCTTCGCCTCATATCCTGGCGCAACAGTGTGGTTTCTATCCGCTTTAACGTGCCCACAACTTATTGTATGTCCATTTCTTAAATACTTAGTTGCCACGATAACCTGTTTGCCACAATCACATTGGCAGAGCCAAGCAGTTCTTTTATTCAGCTTTTTAGCTTCTTTTATAACTGTCAAATGGCCAAATGTCTGTCCAATTAAATCAATCTTTCTCATTTATATGCTCCAATTTTTACAAAGTAAACTGACCCTCGTTCGGGGAAACTTCCTGTCAAGCTCCACTCATCAAGCGAATACGCTTGATACTCACCAGTAAATGATTGTTCAAAGCCTTGTATTTGAATATTTTCTCCTGAAATGCGTTGCTCTTCTTTCACTTCTAAACTTGGACCGTTTGGATACTTCTTTTTAAAATCAGCAGTCGACAAATCATCTAAAATTGCAATTCTTGTTTCACCGTCGATTCCACCATTTCGAATTAAGATATCTTCACCATCAATATTAACCTTGATTGCACCAATTTCAGTATTTACAATAGTAAAATGTTCCTTATCTTCTCTGATAGATTTTAACTCACTAACTTCTTTTTCTGTATATTCTTTAACTGCTTGGGGTAGATAGTCACTGAGTGTTCCAGTTCCACTTTCTTTTAGGTTATGACCAGCTATCGAGCGAGCTGCTTTTATAATTTTATCCTTTTTTGTGTTAGTTAAGTCATGACCAATTCTCGGTATCAAAACAAATAATCTAGGATCGGCCTTACCTGTTACAGCCTCCATCCCTAAAGAAGTGACTACTAATGTTGTACCAAACTTTCGATAAGAGCCATTTGGCCATTTGTCTGGGTTCTGTTTGATTGCAGTTCTTACATAAGTATCATTCATGCCCCAAATTTCTGCAGCAGTTTTTGCGTCCATGAAATTTTCTGATGTAATACGAACTGATCTATTATCTATTAAATTTTTGATTTGTTTATCCATTATTATCACGCTTTCTTTTTTTATTTTTATAATAACTCTTTTAAGAGTTATAGGCAACTCTTTTAGGAGTTTAAATGAAAAAATAAAAAAAACTACTCAAATTAATGCAGGCTTAAGTGTACTTCAATTCATCTTTATCATAATCCTTGGGTCGTTGAATGTGCTTATCGTTTGACGGCCATTTCAAGCCTTGAAAACCTCTTAATTTAACAGATAAATTTGTTTTTCTTCTATATAATTTCATGACCGTTTCGAAATACTCCAAATCATCATTCTTTAACGTATGCAATGGAATTGAATGATTATTGTCATACTGACTGTCATCTTCAAAGAAAAAGTTTATCTGCTTAAAAGGTCGAGCATTAACTACAAGGACATGGTATCGGTGTCCACGTAATCTTTTAAATAAAGGTTTAATACGCTCAATAATCAAATCTACTTCATCTTGTGGTTTGATCTCAAACGTAGCCTTCTGGATATACTTCTCCATTGTATACATCTCCCTCTTTAGCAGCAAATACATAAAAAACAAACTGATCATAGCCAATTTCATACATGACCAAATCAACGTATGAATCACTACCTGAGCCAATGAACAATTGACGCAAGTTACCCAGGTTCAATTTATGCTGTTTGTATGCTTCAATCGCTTCATTCATTGTTGACTCCGATCAATAAACGAACTCTTACCTTGTACGTCTGATTCAGGTAACCAACCTGCTCCGGTTCTGATGTAACTTTCAGATTTCGGTTCACCAGTTGACACAAATTTAATTACATTCAAATCTTCAGCTGCTTCCAGTGGGTTGCTATGCTTAATTTCTTTGTTGTTTTTATCGAAGTATTTATATGCCATTTGTCTGCCCCGTTTCGTAGAATTCAAGTTCAATTATACGAACACTCGTTCGATTAATCAAGGCCAAAATAAAAAAGCTTAAATCTAAGATAAAAGATTTAAGCTTTACCATTTTATTGGTGTTAGTTGCTGGGTGTTTGTTGGTATAGTTGCGGGCTTGACACCGAACTACTATTTGTGCTCCTGTAATCGTTTTCGTTTTGAGTAGAATTTGGACTGCTGGACTGAGTTGCGGCATTTGGGAATGAGTATTCCTCAGAGTAATCATCTTTTACGGAATGATTACCCGATGATGGTTTTCCATCTTTACTATGATCAATACCTTTGCTTGATTGCGTCTTACTTGTGCCTACAGTCTGTGTACTGCCTTGATCAGTATTACTATTTTCCTTATCTTTGCTTTTATGATGCTTATGCTTGCTTGATGAGTCGCTGCTTACTGCTGATGTATTGTCATTAGTTGGAGTTGATGAGTCCTGATTCATTGCATAGAGAATGCCACAAAAAATAAACGCAGCTATAATAAAATACCAAAATGTTCTCTTTGGATGTCTCATAAAAAACCATGGGCTATTTGCATATGGATTATTGTTATCTCGATACCCTTTATTTATTCTTGCGTGCCGTCCCCTATATCTTTTCCTCATAATTACATCCCCCGTAAGAATATAATATCATATTATTAACAAAAAAAGCCCCAATCCATTTAGGATTGAGGCTTATTATTGCTATTTGATTAATCTCTGTTAAACATTTAAATAGCGACCCAATGATGTTCCGGTCACTGAATTTTCGATATCTGTTTCAATCGAACTTTGTTACTATAACATGCTTACCAAAAATAAGCAAATCTATGCAATATTTCCAACAAACGCATTTACAATTTTACCGTCTGTATCAAACTCTTTATACAGTAACCGAGTTCCACTTCCTAACGCTTCAATTGTGTTAGCACTCCATGTTCCGTCAGCAGCTACCTTAACATTAATTTCGTTATAACCATCCGGTTTCTGTGCTGTAATTGTGTATCCTGGTTCACCAGTTCCACTCGTTGCCTTATCCTTTGCAACTGGTAAGTTAGCTGTTAATACTGGTATTTTTGTGCCGTCCGTGTACGTGCCACCACACATGATGACGTGATAATCATCTAGCAATCCCAGTTCATATAGTGTGCGTACCACCGCTGCCTGTCGACCAGGGTAATTACCATGTGAGCTCTTTAAAAGATAAACATTATCCCAAACAAACGTGTTTCTGTCTTTCAAAGGATTATCAACATACGAATTTGTGTCAACGTAGGTTTCATCAATTGTGCTTAATGCGTCAATCTGATCAAGAGTTCCATGCGCAACACTCATGATATTAGCGATAATTGGATTGGCCACAGCTTTTGTGTTGTAAACATTAATACTTGATTGATTCCCTGTTGTCATAGCTAATGGAAAATCACCATAGCCTGGATCAACAAACGTTGAGTGTAAGCTGTTATTGAATCGAATAACCCAAGGTTTATTTGACTTATCAACCATGTAACCCGTAATGTATGGAAATGAGTTATCTACTTCATCAGTTTTAGTTGGTAAAACAATATCTAGCACTGCGTCAGTATCAGTTCCAGTGTTCGTGACTGATCCTGTATCGCCAGTGGTTACATTGCCAATTTTGACCGTTGCAGCTTTGCCAGTTTCACCAGTTTGCCCTTGTTCACCAGGATCACCTTTCACTCCAGGAAGTCCCTGTTCACCTTGAACGCCTTGTTCACCAGGATCACCTTTGATACCTTGAGCACCACTGAAGTCACCAATCAACTTTGCTTGGTTTTCAGCTGAGTTCCAAACATAGAGTTTGCTGTTGTTTTCATCTTCAACATTCGTTGAAATGAGGATAAAGTCTCCGTCTGATAATCTCGCACTATCCACGTTTACAATATCATCGACAACTTGTGCAATCGTGAATCCTTTACCAGGTTGTCCCTGGATACCAGGATTGCCTTGAACACCTTGTTTACCAGGCTCACCAGTCTTACCAGTTTCACCTTGCAACCCACGTTCACCTTGTGCACCCTTTAAGCTTGTAAGAAATTCATCAACTGTACCAGTTGGATTGAAGTCAATATTTGAGACAGGTTTTAAGAGACATTCAGAACCGCGTTTACCTTCCACAGCTCAAATAAATCATTAATCGTGATTAATAACTTATTTGAACCATGGAAAGCATTAAATCAGG
>NZ_BAAHWX010000021.1:0-5916 GCF_054784995.1 Paucilactobacillus salsurae
AGCATGGAGCTGGCACTCCTGCTTCTCTTTTATTATAGCATGCAAAAAAGCCTCAACCCAAATTAATGGATTGAGGCTTAATTATTTATTTGAATGTACCAAGTGGCACACCATTTTCACGAACGGCTATATATGAATGTAAACCACGTCCATCTCGATAAGAAACGTATGTGTACTTACCATTCTTGACCCAACCATCATACTTCACGGATTCGCCACGGTAATAATTAGTCCCACGTGAACCCAAGCCCGGATAATTCCAGATACGTAAAGTCGTGTTAGCTGTAAATGTGCCATTCTCACGATGAATAGTCCAACCACTGTCTTTAAACGTGCCAGTAACTGGCGTGTTCGTTGATGTTGTGACTGGCTTACCTACTGACAAAATTTCAACATCTGACTTGTTGACCCAACTCATGATGTCCGCAAGTAAGACTTTGTTACCATTTACTTGCACGACTTTATGAGCCACACCTTTTACAAAGCTAGGGATAACTTGCCCAGTTGCATAACGGCTTGCACCGTAGTTAACCTTGACTGTATCGCCTTTCTTGATGTCTGATTTAGGCGTGTTATCCGCCTTGATACCCGCTTTAACCGCCGGTGTCTTAGTCTTAGGATTATTATTCTTTGTGTAGCCATTGTCCGTGATTCCTAGCAAGTCAATATTACCATCTAATCCGCCAGCAACGTAAGTTGATGTGAATTGGAAGATTTGAATATTGTCAAAACTAGGGAAGTAATTATAATCCGGTACTGATCGCACTTGATAATCCGGATATTCGGATGCCCAAAGTGGGAAATCTTTAGCGATTCCCTTTAAATCAATCCGATTCTTGAGCAATTGCGGGCCACAATACAAAACAGCCGTGTACCCGGAGTCTTGAATGCGTTGTAATCCATATCGAACTGCTTGCGTGTTAGGATTACCACTTTCCACATCAAGAGCCACGATTGAACCCTTAGGCGTTTGAATCTTTGGCAAGTAGTAGTCCAGCATAGCTTTGGTGTTTGCCAATGAGTTAGCCTCGTCATAGATATACGTGTGTGCCCGCTTGCCTTGCGCAATGGCGTACTGAACCTGTGTAGCGTAGGTCGACTGTGGGACGAAGCTACCATTGTAATAGCCACCCACTTGCGAGATAGCGAACTTATCGCTGGCATAACCGAATTTCCCGGTTGAGCCTTGGTAACGGGACCAGTCGACACCGTGGTCACCCTTAGCTGCATATGCTTGCCCCGCCATTGGCAGGACTAAAAAAGCCGCTGCGATTGCAACGACTGAACGTTTTGTTACTTTATTTAGTTTCATTTGTGTTCTCACCTCCAGTATTTGATTTGAATTTCGTGGCAATCCCTTTCAAGCCGTCAAACAGCCCGTTAGCTTGTCCGCCAGCAATCACGCCGGCGATAATGCCCTCTGTGTAGTTGCTGTCGCCAGTCATCACAACCGCCACAGCACCTGCAATGGCACCAATTAGCATGGATACCCACGGCAGGTACTGGTTGTTAATCTTGGTTTGCTTGATGTTCTGCGTCAGACTGGCAACCACTGCCACGATAATTGCGTATTCCTGTGGACTTCCTAAACTTAAATCCATCTTCTAATGCCCCCTACTACGCCCTGATTGCTTGAACAGGGTCTTGATGTCCTCTTCGTGAACCAATAGCTTATTTTCGTTTTCACGAATCCGTATCTCGTGATCGCGATGTACCATGGTGGCGTTCCCGCCAATTCCGTCGACCTTTTCGCCCAGTACGTGAATCGTGTTATTCAGTAGCCGGTTGCTCTCCTCGATCCGCTTCATAATCGGATTCAGAATTGTGGCTTTCAGAAGCCACGCAATGAACGAGATAAACATAGCGACAATCGAGAATAACCCCAGCCACTCGGCGATTGTGTATCCTAAAAAAATGTGTTCTGGCGGCAAAACGTATCACCTCTTTTCAATTTTTCTGCAAAATAAAAACACCCACTAGGAGTGCAATTTGTTTGATAAAGTTCTTGCTATTTCATTATGATAATTTTTAAAATCATCCGTTGGATATAATGTTTTGAGCAATTCCTGAATTTGTAAGGTAGCACCATAGATATATTTTTGTGACAACAATTCAGGATTCAAGCTATTAAACAATAGTGTGCAGGCATTGGGAATTGCACTCACATTTCTAAGAACGTCATCATCTTTCATTTGAGATATTAGTTGCAAACTATTTAGAACCAAAAATATTAATGTTGAATCGTCAAGTTGCCTTGGACGAGTGCTAATTATATCGTTAAATGGCATCAACACATCATTCAACTCACTTAATTTTACTTTCTCAATTTCAGGATTAAACTTGTCGGACAACTCTTGTTTTATTTCCGTTTTTAGTTTATCAATTTGCTTGTCAGACATTCTCCATGTTAAATATGCAAAAAAACCAATTACCAATCCAATAATTACAACGAGAGTCCCAACTGTCCACATATACCAAGTGTTTTGTCTATTAATTTCATTGTACAAATGCTGTATTAATTCCGATTTGCTCAATTGCAATCACTCCATTTCCACTATTTAATATAGCAGAAACGAGCTAATCACTAAATACACAATCGCAAGGATTATAAACACAGCAGACATTGAAGCGGTAATTTTCCAAATTTCCATGTGAATCACTCCTAAGCTTTGTAAGCCGTGCCAGTTAAATCCTTAAAATCATCAGCGGTAATGTATGTTGCTTGCACGAAGATTTTCAAATTTTCTGTCGTGTAAAGTCCGAGCTTATAATAATTTTTGACTAAATCTGACATTAGTTAGTACCTCCTGCGTTAATTGCCGTAGTTGCTTGAGCTAGTAATAGTTGCGAGTTAACCGTGTCTTGTGTAACTTGGCTCTGTGCCACCTGTAAAGCTAATTGTGCTAGCGCTTGGTCGGTTGCACTCGGCTGTGGTGCTTCTTCTGGGTGTTCAGCTAAATAAGCTTCTCGTTCAGCTTTTTGTTGCGCTTCCCAGTCTGCTTGTGGTGTACCAATCCATTCTGTACCGTTCCATGTAGATGGTTGATATTGCCCATCTGGAACGGCCGTAAATGTTTCGTTGCCATTGATTTCATAGTCATCAGCAACTAATTTTGTACCTGTAAAATGATTGTTGTCATCATACGTATATACTGCTTTTTGTTCTGCCAAATTAAATCATCCTTTCAATCAAATTAATAAATATACATCAAATTCAAATAGATCACTGAACCCGCACCAAATGAATCTCCATGTAGAGTTAAAGACATTGTTGTTGCATTTTTAATGTTGTAATTGACCATAGTTGCATCATTAGCAACATATGACTGTCCTAACAACTGAACTTGTGACTGCTCCTGAACTAAAACACCACTAGGAAAAGTTAAAAAGTCAGACCCAAAAAGTGGGCCATTCATGGCCGGTGTAATAACAGCCCCTGAAATTTCAACCGCTGATACACCATTGCCTAATTGCAATTTACGATATTTAACCGTTCTATCGTAACCATCTTTATCTTTTCCTAACTTGAATCCGTTTAGTGCTGTAATTCCATTTGTTGACCATTCTGTTGCCTCAATATAATTCTTGTTCATGTAATCGTTTAGATACTTGTTCCAGTCTGATTGTCCCTTAACAAGGTTGTATGTTGCCATATATAAAACGCTCCTTTGATTGTCAAAGGACGTCAGATTGAAACTAACAACTAAATTGCGAATATATGAAAAACGTCTAACCAGATAGTACCTGTTTTTGGTGCTTCACCAGACCATGTAAAGCCATATGGATAAATGCTTACTGTTCCATCATTAGCATTAAATCTTAGCCGAGCTACTCCACCCGAACATGGTGTTACCCATTGATCGCCAATTAGTTTTGTTAACACATTTTTTGGAAATTGCACAATCGGTGTTGTGCTGCTATCAGCAACCACTGTACCCGTTTCGCTATTAACTAAACTAGCGGGTACTGCAACACCACCATGAATGATGGCTGAAATTCCAGAAGCAGATGATAATGTCTGGATTGAAATTCCACTCGTTACATACGTTGAACCGTCAACTTCATTTTGACCAGTATATGCCTTTGCACCATTCAAATAGGTAATGCCACTAGTAATTTTCCCAGAATCATTTCCAAAATATTCGTTCATAAAGTTATTAATATTTTTTTGCCAATCTGATTGTCCTTTGGCAATGTTATTTTTATTTGCCATTAAAATAGCCCCCTTTCCATTTGAAAGAGAGCTATAACCGTGTCACTAGAGGGGTTTAGTGCCCCCCCACCCATAATTTTAGAGGTGTTTAATTGTTTCATAGTATGTTCCTCCTATTTTACCAAGTAGTTACTTGTTCAAACGTACCCCATGCACTGGTTGATTTTGCTACACGTAACCAAGTATTTGGCCGTGCGCCAACCGTGCATTCGGTTGCTTGCTGAACTGGGCCAGCTGTATTCATGTCGCTAAATGGTACAAACGTTTGGACTAAATAATATGCACCACTTAACCCTAATGCAGCACCTGGCATAAATTCCCAATTTGGTTTTGCTCCGTTAGCAATATACGCTGAAGGTGCTTTTGCTGTTGTTACCTTATGCATATCTGTTACTGCCAATTCAGCTTCAACTGTGTTTTTAAACGAATTAAAGTCACTTACATTTAGAAAGGTATTATTCTTTACAAGTTCTGTATAGGAATCAACCTGTTGCTGTACTGCCTTTAAAGTTGTAAGCAACGTTGAATTGGGATCAGTAATCATTGTCAATGCAGTTGACACATCATCCTTGACTCCATTTGCCCAATCAATTAATTCTTGTTTTACTTTTTCAAAATCGGTAATGAATGGTCCTGAGTTAATACCCATTGATACCTTATCAGCCAATACGTGTAAGTGAACGTTCTGAGCTGATACTCGATTACCTGATGCATCTAAAACTGCCAAGAAAGTAGTCTCATCATCCCAGTCCCCCTCTACTTGAAATGTTTCAGCTGGAAAATAAAAAGTAATGCGCCCTGTTTGCAAACTGTCACCAGTTTGATCAGCTTGAGCGGTCCCATAAATTTGGAACTTTGTGCCATTAGGATCTACACCTTCAAACATGACAGTGTTGTTGCTCAAATCTTTTGGTAGTCCATTTGATTTAACCCAAATTTTTAAATAGCTTTGACTGTCAGCAACACGCCCATTAAAATTATTAGTTAAATCAATCAATGTCTGATTTGGTCGCATTAAATCTAGTGTTACATAACTATTAACTGCCAACTAACTCACTCCTTTGCAAATAAACTATTGTAATAAGAAAGGCAACCATTGAGTTTATCTTCAATGAGTTGCCAATTTTGATTGATATTTTGCTGATATTCATCCCCAAGATCCAATCTCTTGGGTAGGCATAGTTCAACAAGTGTAGTTTGTATTCCTGTTAATACGTCAACAATGCCATGATCGTTGAATGTAACTATAATTCCGTTAATCATATTCTTTAACCTGGTTAAAGTATCGATTATCCAGACATATGAGTTCTGATTTAGTTTCTGTGAGCTATCTTTAACAAATGGGTCATAACTGATAGTTCCTTCAACAAATACACGATCGTCATATTCATATAACTGAGCTACAAATTTACGTGTTATTTCGGCATTCTGAAAAATATTGTTTAGCAGATTACCTGCTGTGAACTTATCAGGCAGTCTTGCCAGTGTTAGTTTATCCATTTTAAGCTTCCTCCTACCAAGTAGTCATTAATTCCCAAGCACTCCATGTAGAATCAGACGTACCAATTCGTGACAAAGTAACCGGTCTTGCTGTTTGCGTGCTACGTGCAATTTGTGTTGGATAACCGCCCGATGTGTTGCCCCAAGGCGTATGAGTTTCTAACTCACAATATCCAAGATTGATGTTAGATGGGAGATCACCA
>NZ_BAAHWX010000022.1:0-5548 GCF_054784995.1 Paucilactobacillus salsurae
TTCAAATTGTTCACGAGAGATGTCGCTACTATAATGGTGTGCAAAGCTTTTCATGGATTAAAAACTCCTGTTTTTGATCTAATTTAACTAAAATCAAATCGAATGTCAAAGTATCCAAACACGTTCTTAAGATAGTAGTGACCTGACATATAATTTGGACTTGTTATGAATATGTGTTAAGGTAATCTTAATGATTCGGCTGTAACATTTTTGTAATGTTGGACCACAAGTTCGTTTTATAGTTATTTTACAGCGTGGCCGATCAAAGCTAGTAAAGCATCGATCGGTCTCTTTTTGTATCATATTTTTCATTTTATTCAGTAAGGTATACGCTAGGCAATACACTATAATAACGAAGGTTCAAGCTGTAGACAGTTCAAGTCTTTTTTATTCGAGCAGAAAGGCCAGTTATCAGGCTGGCCTGACGAATTTCAACTGCTAGGGCAGTGTAGGGTGTACTAAACATTTTTCAGCCGATGATTCTTAATTGTTTATCAGTTACACCAAGCACTTCGCAGCATAAGAAAGCACGGATTTATTGGAGGCATGTAATGACAGAAAAAGTTAAAGTCAAACATTTAACTAAAATATTTGGCAAACAGATCTCTCAGGCTAAGGAACTCCTTAAACAAGGTAAGAACAAAGAGGAGATCCTTGCTCAAACTGGTTGTACAGTTGGTGTCAGTGACGCTAATTTTTCAATTAATGAAGGAGAGATCTTTGTTGTCATGGGTCTATCCGGTAGTGGTAAATCAACCCTGATCCGGATGATCAATCGTTTGATCAACTCGACTGATGGAGATGTCGAAGTTGATGGCCAAAGTGTGATGGATCTAGACAAAGAAGGTTTGCGTAAACTACGCCAGGATAAGTTCGGAATGGTTTTCCAGAATTTTGCTTTGTTCCCACACTTGACAGTTCTGCAGAATGCGGAATATGGATTAGCACTAAAAAAAGTTGATCAGGAAACGCAAGAAAAAAAGGCCAAGGATGCTTTGAACCTAGTTGGTTTGAATGGTTACGATCAACAATATCCCGACCAGTTATCTGGTGGGATGCAGCAACGGGTCGGTTTAGCACGGGCAATTGCCAATGATGCCGAGATCTTACTGATGGACGAAGCCTTTTCTGCCTTGGATCCACTGTATCGTAAAGAAATGCAGGATCTCTTGTTACAGATCCAAGAAAAAATGCATAAGACAGTTATTTTCATTGGTCATGATTTAAACGAAGCCTTGAAATTGGGTGATCGAATCATGATCATGCGTGATGGTGTAGTTCAACAGATCGGGGATCCTGAAGATATCTTGACGCATCCGGCTAATGATTATGTCGAACGCTTTATTGAAGGCGTTGACCGGACTCAAGTCTTGACAGCCAGCAGCGTCATGGCTAAAGCACAGGTGGTCAACATTGCTAAAGCTGGTCCGCGAGTGGCTTTACGCCGCATGCGTGAAAATGATATTTCTTCGATCTATGTGGTTGATAACGAAAACAGGTTCGTCGGCTTTGCTGACGCGCATGATGTTTCAGACCTGATCAAGAAAAACAGTAAAGATTTACGGTCCGTTTTGAAGACCGATGTGCCCAAGACTCATGCTGATACACCGATCAATGATCTGATCAATGATATTTCGAAGACCCCGATCCCGTATATCGTGGTCGATGATGATGATCATTTGCTGGGTATTATCTTGCGTGGGACAGTCTTGGCTGCTATTTCCGGGGAAGAGGTGAGCGCTTAATGAAAGGTATCGGAGCATTACCATTAGCCGATTGGATCAACGCTGGTGTTGATTGGCTAAGTAAATTTACAGGATTTTTCAACAGTATCACGGCTTTTTTCCAGGCTATCATTGACGCGATCCAATGGGTCTTTGATTTATTGCCGGAATGGCTATTTATCATTGTTATTTTGGCTTTAACGTATTGGGTCAAGAAAGACCAGAAGAAATTGGGCTTCATGATTTTTGAAGTTTTGGGTCTTTTATTGATCTGGAACTTAGGATATTGGCGTGATATGACACAGACCCTGACTTTGGTCTTGTCGTCAAGTTTGATCGCGATCATCATTGGGATCCCGCTGGGGATCTGGATGGCTAAGAGTAATAAAGCTGAAGTTGTGATCAAACCGATCCTGGACTTCATGCAGACTCTGCCGGCCTTTGTTTACCTGATCCCAGCTGTGGCCTTCTTTGGTATCGGGATGGTCCCTGGTGTCTTGGCATCTGTGATCTTCGCAATGCCGCCGACAGTACGGATGACCAGCTTGGGTATCCGTCAGGTCCCAGAAGACTTGATCGAAGCTGCCGATTCATTCGGTTCGACTAGCTGGCAAAAACTGATCGGACTGCAATTGCCGATGGCTAAGACAACGATCATGTCCGGTGTCAACCAGACAATGATGCTCGGACTTTCCATGGTCGTTATTGCATCGATGATCGGTGCGCTTGGTTTGGGTACGCAGGTTTACTTCGCTGTTGGACGTAACGATGCTGGTGCAGGTTTCGCTGCAGGTATCGCGGTGGTTATCGTCGCTATTATTTTGGATCGGATCACACAATCGTTCAACCAGACATCCAGATAAGGGGTGATCATAGTGAAGAAGAAAATCCTCCGTTATCTAAAATTAGCAGCCGCGACGTTAGGCTTGGCAGTAGTTGTTAGTGCCTGTGCCAAGCCGCCCGAATATAATTCGCATAAAAAATTAGGGCCTCAGATCAACTATACGATCACAGGGATCGAAGCTGGTGCGGGTATTACTGATAGTACTGAAACGGCTTTGAGTAAGTACCATCTGAAAAGCGCAAATTGGCAAATTATGCCAAGTTCTACTGCTGCCATGGTAAGTACCTTGGATAAGGCTATTAAAAATAAAGAGCCGATCGTAGTGACAGGGTGGCAGCCGCACTGGATGTTCGCCAAATATCCGCTGAAATTCCTAGATGATCCTAAACATGCTTATGGCAAGGGTGAATCAATGCGGACTATTACTCGAAAGGGATTTAAACAAGATAATCCAGGTGCCAATAAATTCTTAGAGAATTTCCATTGGTCGATCAAAATTTCTAATCCATTAATGATGAAAATCAACAACGGTATGAATAAACAAAAGGCCGTTGATGAGTTTATTAAGGACCATCCTAAGCAAGTCAAAGAGTGGCTAAAGGGTGTGCCTGATGGAAAAGGCAAGAAAATCAAGATCGGGTATACTCCATATGACTATGAAATAGCTACTACTACCCTAGTCACAACTCTTTTGAAACAAAAGGGGTATGACGCAACGATGCAGCAGCTTGATGTTGGTATTATGTGGAGTGCGATCTCTAGTGGTAAATTGGATGCGACAGTTACAGTCGAACTTCCTGTGACACATAAGTTATATGCTAAGAAATATAAGGGTAAATATGTTGAAGTCAGGAAAAATCTGGAGCATGCTAAAACTGGATTGGCTGTGCCGAAGTATATGAAGAATATTAATACCATCGATGATTTAAAAAACAAATAAAAATAAGGTTGATGCAAAAAGTATTAGTGGATCATCCTGAAACGTAACCTGGCTGTTAACGATCCATTACCTCCTTACTATTCTGAAGTTGAGGATATTATCAATGGTATTTTATTCTTGGCGAGTGACAAAGCTAAGACAATTACCGGAACAGAATTAGTAATTGATAATGGTAGCCTAGCTATTTAAAAATATGAGTCTTGAAAAGATACCCTGCAAATGTAAAGGGGTATCTTTTCGGGACTTTGTCAAATAGTGTTGATGGTCCATAGAACTCTATCTTATGGTAGGGTTCTTTTTTTACCGCCATAGCTAGATTAAAGTGTTTGGGTTGGGAGGCAGGTACGGGTCCGAAGCGTAGCGAAACGGGCCCGCACCTGCCTCCCACAGTGTTGACCTAAATTTTTTATTTTAGGCATGGATCAATTTGATGCGGATAAAGAAATGCCTTAAGTTACTGAAACCGTAACAGCTACGTTTAAGTTCTTTGATCTTGCGATTGATCCCCTCTAACGGCCCATTAGAGTAGTCATAGAGACAAGCGTTCCTGATCCCTAAGTAGTTCTTTTGAATGGTCCTTATGACGGTATCCATTTCAGTACCATTGGGACGGTAGTTCATAACTAATTGTTGTAAAGTAGCCCGATCGCGGTTGCGAATAAAGGTTAAGAGGTAGATTGTACTTGCTTTGTCCACAATTACATCTCCTACCGTTTAATGTTGTCAGGGCTAACTATCTCTTAAGGTAAATCACGACTATGAAAATAGTCAAAAAATATGCATAACGTCAAAGTTGTCTGATATGCTCTGTTATCATACAATGGTAGTATAGTTTTAAATAAAATTAGTGCTAGTAGATTGTATAACCACTAAATCCTATATGGTTGGAGGTAGTAATTATGTTCAAGAACATCCTAGTTCCACTAGACGGAAGTAAAGATTCATTCAAGGCATTAGCATATGCTAAAGAGATGGCACAGATGTTTTCTGCTACTCTTTTTGTAACCACTATAATTGACCCTAGTGTTGCTATACCAGCCGGTGTACCTCCAGTTGGTGGCATTGTTCCGGTCCAAGTTGAGTTGGACGTTCGCGAAGAGGCAGCGCATGTTATTGATGAGGCAAAAAAAGAACTAGCTGGTACTAATATTCAAGTAAAGTACACCATTGTTTCTGGTACAGTAAATGATGAAATTGCTACTAATCTTCCAGAGAAGGAAGAAATCGATCTAATCGTACTTGGAAAGTCTGGAAAGAGCGCGTTAGAGAAGCTCATTGTTGGCTCTGTGACAAAGTACGTTGTGCAACACGCAGAAGTTCCTGTATTAGTTACCGAAGCGGCTTCTGAGTGAGCTAGCTGCTCTATTGACACTAGTACATGTATGTATGACGCACTACTTAGATACTGCTATAATATTAGCTTGATATAGTAACCCCCCTGAGTCTGAATTTACTCTGACTCAGGGGGGTCTCTTTACCGATATCTTTTTATTATGTATATTAGCAGGGGCTCTGGTGCAAAAATAATAAAAGGAGCGATTTAACCCTGTTTGATAATCATTTGCGGGCTAGTTTGCTAATAATTCGGTTAATGATTGTAACGCTGAAAAACCAAAGAGGTTAATTGCTCTTTGGCTTATTTTATGTAGCTGATGCATGACTTCAATACCACTTAAAGTTTTACTGGCGGTGCGCATAGATTGAAACCCGCTAGATTTAACTAACACATGTTTAATCAGCCGATGATCTTGCTCGATCAGATTATTTCGATACGTAGAGCACTGGTGATTTCCTTTCGCCAATAATCCATTTTTAATTACTTGCTTAATCGCTTTTAAAGTTGCTCCATACTGATCGGTTACCAAACAATCTGGGCGACCGTAGGTCGTCAATAACCGTTTCAAGAAGTGGTAAGAACGTGTTTGGATACTTTGACATTCGATTTGATTTTAGTTAAATTAGATCAAAAACAGGAGTTTTTAATCCATGAAAAGCTTTGCACACCATTATAGTAGCGACATCTCTCGTGAACAATTTGAA
>NZ_BAAHWX010000023.1:0-1748 GCF_054784995.1 Paucilactobacillus salsurae
GTAGACCTTTGAAAACTGAATAAAGTTTCGACGAATCAAATGTGCAGGGCTCTTAAAACGTAGATTTTAAGAGAAATAACATTTGCGAAGTCAATTCGCTAAAAGCAACAAATAAAAAGAGCTATTCAAAGCTCATATACATTATATGAGAGTTTGATCCTGGCTCAGGATGAACGCTGGCGGTGTGCCTAATACATGCAAGTCGAACGCATTCTCGTAACTGATTGAAGGTGCTTGCACTAGATTGACGTTACATTTGAATGAGTGGCGGACGGGTGAGTAACACGTGGGTAACCTGCCCAGAAGCGGGGGATAACATTTGGAAACAGATGCTAATACCGCATAACAGACAAAACCACATGGTTTTGTTTTGAAAGATGGCCTTTGTGCTATCACTTCTGGATGGACCCGCGGTGTATTAGCTAGTTGGTAAGGTAACGGCTTACCAAGGCGATGATACATAGCCGAACTGAGAGGTTGATCGGCCACAATGGGACTGAGACACGGCCCATACTCCTACGGGAGGCAGCAGTAGGGAATCTTCCACAATGGGCGCAAGCCTGATGGAGCAACACCGCGTGAGTGAAGAAGGGTTTCGGCTCGTAAAACTCTGTTGTTGAAGAAGAACGTATCTAAGAGTAACTGCTTAGGTAGTGACGGTATTCAACCAGAAAGCCACGGCTAACTACGTGCCAGCAGCCGCGGTAATACGTAGGTGGCAAGCGTTATCCGGATTTATTGGGCGTAAAGCGAGCGCAGGCGGTTTCTTAAGTCTGATGTGAAAGCCTTCGGCTTAACCGAAGAAGTGCATCGGAAACTGGGGAACTTGAGTGCAGAAGAGGACAGTGGAACTCCATGTGTAGCGGTGAAATGCGTAGATATATGGAAGAACACCAGTGGCGAAGGCGGCTGTCTGGTCTGCAACTGACGCTGAGGCTCGAAAGCATGGGTAGCGAACAGGATTAGATACCCTGGTAGTCCATGCCGTAAACGATGAATGCTAAGTGTTGGAGGGTTTCCGCCCTTCAGTGCTGCAGCTAACGCATTAAGCATTCCGCCTGGGGAGTACGACCGCAAGGTTGAAACTCAAAGGAATTGACGGGGGCCCGCACAAGCGGTGGAGCATGTGGTTTAATTCGAAGCTACGCGAAGAACCTTACCAGGTCTTGACATCTAGCGCCAATCTTAGAGATAAGACGTTCCCTTCGGGGACGCTAAGACAGGTGGTGCATGGTTGTCGTCAGCTCGTGTCGTGAGATGTTGGGTTAAGTCCCGCAACGAGCGCAACCCTTATTATCAGTTGCCAGCATTCAGTTGGGCACTCTGGTGAGACTGCCGGTGACAAACCGGAGGAAGGTGGGGACGACGTCAAATCATCATGCCCCTTATGACCTGGGCTACACACGTGCTACAATGGACGGTACAACGAGTTGCGAACTCGCGAGAGTAAGCTAATCTCTTAAAGCCGTTCTCAGTTCGGACTGCAGGCTGCAACTCGCCTGCACGAAGTCGGAATCGCTAGTAATCGCGGATCAGCATGCCGCGGTGAATACGTTCCCGGGCCTTGTACACACCGCCCGTCACACCATGAGAGTTTGTAACACCCAAAGTCGGTGGGGTAACCTTTTAGGAGCCAGCCGCCTAAGGTGGGACAGATGATTAGGGTGAAGTCGTAACAAGGTAGCCGTAGGAGAACCTGCGGCTGGATCACCTCCTTTCTAAGGAAACGTGATACTCAACCTTCGGGT
>NZ_BAAHWX010000023.1:2133-5211 GCF_054784995.1 Paucilactobacillus salsurae
TGAACTTGTACTTTGAAAACTAAATAGTATCAATTTTTTTCAAACAACCGAGAACACCGCGTTATTTGAGTTTAACAAGAATTTATATCGCATATTACTCAATTAACCAGATTAACGAAGTTAATCATAGGTTAAGTTATAAAGGGCGCATGGTGAATGCCTTGGTACTAGGAGCCGATGAAGGACGGGACTAACACCGATATGCTTCGGGGAGTGGTAAGTACACTTTGATCCGGAGATTTCCGAATGGGGCAACCCAACCAACTTAGTCGTTGGTTACTGACTTAGTGAATACATAGCTAAGCAGAGGTAGACGCAGTGAACTGAAACATCTCATTAGCTGCAGGAAGAGAAAGAAAAATCGATTCCCTGAGTAGCGGCGAGCGAAACGGGAAAAGCCCAAACCATCAGGCTTGCCTGGTGGGGTTGTAGGACTGAACATTTGAGTTACCAAAGACGAACGTAGACGAATCAGCTGGGAAGCTGAACCAGAGACGGTGATAGTCCGGTAGTCGAAACGTGAATCTCTCAGTTCAGGATCCTGAGTACGGCGGAACACGTGAAATTCCGTCGGAATCCGGGAGGACCATCTCCCAAGGCTAAATACTCCCTAGTGACCGATAGTGAACCAGTACCGTGAGGGAAAGGTGAAAAGCACCCCGGAAGGGGAGTGAAATAGTTCCTGAAACCATGTGCCTACAATCAGTTGGAGCCCGTTAATGGGTGACAGCGTGCCTTTTGTAGAATGAACCGGCGAGTTACGATTGCGTGCAAGGTTAAGACGACAAAGTCGGAGCCGTAGCGAAAGCGAGTCTGAAATGGGCGACTAAGTACGTAGTTGTAGACCCGAAACCAGGTGACCTACCCATGTCCAGGTTGAAGGTGCGGTAAAGCGCACTGGAGGACCGAACCCGTGTCAGTTGAAAATGGCTGGGATGAGGTGTGGGTAGCGGTGAAATTCCAAACGAACTTGGAGATAGCTGGTTCTCTCCGAAATAGCTTTAGGGCTAGCCTCGGAAGAAGAATCGTGGAGGTAGAGCACTGTTTGGACTAGGGGCCCGTCATGGGTTACTGAATTCAGATAAACTCCGAATGCCACAGATTTAATTATCCGGGAGTCAGACGGTGAGTGATAAGATCCATCGTCGAAAGGGGAACAGCCCAGATCACCAGTTAAGGTCCCAAAATATATGCTAAGTGGAAAAGGATGTGGAGTTGCATAGACAACTAGGATGTTGGCTCAGAAGCAGCCACCATTTAAAGAGTGCGTAATAGCTCACTAGTCGAGTGATCCTGCGCCGAAAATGTACCGGGGCTAAGCATATTACCGAAACTGTGGATGCATCCTTTGGATGCGTGATAGGAGAGCGTTCTAAGGGCAATGAAGTCAGACCGTGAGGACTGGTGGAGCGCTTAGAAGTGAGAATGCCGGTATGAGTAGCGAAAGACAGGTGAGAATCCTGTCCACCGAATGACTAAGGTTTCCTGGGGAAGGCTCGTCCTCCCAGGGTAAGTCGGGACCTAAGGCGAGGCCGAAAGGCGTAGTCGATGGATAACAGGTTGAGATTCCTGTACCAGTTAACTGTGTTTGAGCAATGGAGGGACGCAGGAGGCTAAGTGAACCAGACTGTTGGATATGTCTGGCTAAGCGACAAGTCTTGATCAGAGTCAAATGCTTTGATCTCTAAGGACAAGTTGTGATAGGTAGCGAAATTTAAGTAGCGAAGTCACTGATGTCACACTGCCGAGAAAAGCTTCTAGTGAATAGTTAACTGCCCGTACCGCAAACCGACACAGGTAGTCGAGGAGAGAATCCTAAGGTGAGCGAGTGAACTCTCGTTAAGGAACTCGGCAAAATGACCCCGTAACTTCGGGAGAAGGGGTGCTGCACTAACGTGCAGCCGCAGTGAATAGGCCCAGGCGACTGTTTATCAAAAACACAGGTTTCTGCAAAATCGAAAGATGAAGTATAGGGGCTGACGCCTGCCCGGTGCTGGAAGGTTAAAAGGATGGGTTAGCTTCGGCGAAGCTCAGAATTGAAGCCCCAGTAAACGGCGGCCGTAACTATAACGGTCCTAAGGTAGCGAAATTCCTTGTCGGGTAAGTTCCGACCCGCACGAAAGGCGTAACGATCTGGGCACTGTCTCAACGAGAGACTCGGTGAAATTGAAGTACCTGTGAAGATGCAGGTTACCCGCGACAGGACGGAAAGACCCCATGGAGCTTTACTGTAGCTTGATATTGAGTGTTTGTACCGCTTGTACAGGATAGGTAGGAGCCGTAGAAACCGGAACGCTAGTTTCGGTGGAGGCATTGGTGGGATACTACCCTCGCTGTATGACCACTCTAACCCGCGCCACTCAACGTGGCGGGAGACAGTGTCAGGTGGGCAGTTTGACTGGGGCGGTCGCCTCCTAAAAAGTAACGGAGGCGCCCAAAGGTTCCCTCAGAATGGTTGGAAATCATTCGCAGAGTGTAAAGGCACAAGGGAGCTTGACTGCGAGACAGACAGGTCGAGCAGGGACGAAAGTCGGGCTTAGTGATCCGGTGGTACCGTATGGAAGGGCCATCGCTCAACGGATAAAAGCTACCCTGGGGATAACAGGCTTATCTCCCCCAAGAGTCCACATCGACGGGGAGGTTTGGCACCTCGATGTCGGCTCATCGCATCCTGGGGCTGTAGTCGGTCCCAAGGGTTGGGCTGTTCGCCCATTAAAGCGGTACGCGAGCTGGGTTCAGAACGTCGTGAGACAGTTCGGTCCCTATCCGTCGCGGGCGTAGGAAATTTGAGAGGAGCTGTCCTTAGTACGAGAGGACCGGGATGGACATACCGCTGGTGTACCAGTTGTACCGCCAGGTGCATAGCTGGGTAGCTACGTATGGATGAGATAAACGCTGAAAGCATCTAAGTGTGAAACTCGCCTCGAGATGAGATTTCCCATCTTCCTTCGGGAAGAGTAAGACCCCTCAGAGATGATGAGGTAGATAGGTTGGAAGTGGAAGTGCAGTGATGCATGGAGCGGACCAATACTAATCGGTCGAGGACTTAACCACAAAGTGGTGTCCGGTTAAGAAAAA
>NZ_BAAHWX010000024.1:0-4834 GCF_054784995.1 Paucilactobacillus salsurae
AGCATGGAGCTGGCACTCCTGCTTCTCTTTTATTATAGCATGCAAAAAAGCCTCAACCCAAATTAATGGATTGAGGCTTAATTATTTATTTGAATGTACCAAGTGGCACACCATTTTCACGAACGGCAATGTAGTGAACATAGCCATCATATGCCTGATAAGCAATATAAACATAATTCCCACGAACTACATAACCAAAGTAATGAATTGTTGCTTCGTTCATACCAAATCCAATATATGGACTTTGTGAGTATCCTGCATACCACCAATCACGAAGATATGTTTTTGGTGTAAAGTATCCGTTTTCATATGTGACACAAGTACCATCATTATCATACCAGTATTTAGCAGCGCTTGTTTTTGGTGTTGATACTTTTGGCGTTATTTGTTGTGTGCTTTGCGTGTTTGTCTCGCTACCATTCTCTGGTAGTCCAGTCTTTAAATCGCGTGCAAATTGTGCTTTTGTAATACCAAAGCTTGCAAGATAACCGTATGGATCTTGGTGATCCCCCCAAATGTTATCGGATACCCACTTGTGAGCCTTGATACCACGGCCAGATTGATCAAGTGTTAATGGGATACCATACTTAATCGCACTTGCTCGAAGTAAGTTTACATAGACCGCATAATCCACTTTAAACTGGGCTTGCGTAGTAGTATGAGCAAGCTCAATTTGAACTGGGGCATTAGCATTAGCATAACTGCCAGCCCCCCAAGAAACGAACCCATCAGCACCAATTCGATACACATGTCCCCAATCTCCGACGATGTATTGGACATATGCACCATTAGAGTTCCACGTACGTTTTTCAAAAATTGATGTGTTACGTGCTGAACCGGGTGCACCCGTATCATGAGCAATAATATAATTATTTGCTGTTAGCTGATTAGATCCTTCATACGTTCCAAGTTGATAAGTATTATCTACCGTATACGCATTAGCAGCGGCACCAAATAGTGGTGTAACTAAAAAAGCCGCTGCTAATGCAACGACCAATCGTTTAAAATATTTACTTTTCTTCACTCGTTTCACCTCCCGTTGTTGGAGTCTTTTTAATAACATTTGATAAGCCTTTCACACCATCAAACAAACCGCTTGATGTACCACCAATTACAATTCCAGTAATAACTGATTCTGCATAATTAGTGTCTTTCATCATATAAGCGGCAACTAAACCAGCTACTGCACCAATAACCATAGATACCCATGGTAGATAGTTGTTGTTGATTTTCGTTTGCTTGATGTTCTGTGTCAGGCTAGCAACAATGATTAAGATGATTCCGTATTCTGGTACTTGTGTGAAATCCACTACTTCTCATCTCCCTGTTTTAATTGGCTAAACAACGTTTTGAATTCTTCATCATGTTTTCCTAAGCGGATATCATGATCATCAATCCGTTTGTCTAACCGGTCATGGACTATATCTGCATTACCACCAATTCCATCTACTTTTTTTGATAGTAAATCAATTGACTTAGTGAGTGGTTTAATAATCCACATGTTCATTATCCAAACAAAGAATGTTAAAAATAAGGCGATTGAACCCAATAATGAATACAAATCGCTAACATTATGTGGTGGCATAGTTGTCCCTCCTTTTAAGGGCCTATGCCGTATAAGCAGTACCCGTTAATTCTTTGAAATCGTCAGCAGTGATGTAACCCGCTTGAATGAAGATTGATAAATTATCGTCTGTGTAAAATCCTAGTTTGTAGTATTTCTTAACCAAATCAGCCATTACTTAGTACCTCCATTTACTTGTGATGTTGCAGTTGCTAACAATAATTGAGCGTTAGTTTTATCCTGTTCAGTCTTGTTTTGTGCGACTGTTAAAGCTAATTGTGCCAACGCTTGTTGGTCTGCACTTGGTTGTGGAGCTAATTCAGGATGTGTTTTTAAATAAGCTTCTTGTTCAGCCTTTTGATTAGCCTCCCACTCTTCTTGTGGTGTGCCCACCCACGTTGTGCCGTTCCATGTTGATGGCTGATATTGTCCATCTGGAACAGCGACAAATGTTTCATTGCCGTTGACTTCATAGTCGTCAGCAACTAATTTTGTGCCCGTAAAATGATTATTGTCATCATATGTGTATACTACTTTTTGTTCTGCCAAATTAAATCATTCCTTTCATTCGAATTTAAACAAACGTCAGAAAATCAACAAAGAATTTTCCTGCTGGCACTACCCCATTAGCACTAGTTCCAACGGTGAAATTGTTAACTGTTAAAGTTCCAGTGCTTGCATCAATTTTGTTTTTTAACCATTGATCTCCCCAAATTAATGACATATATCCAAACAGCCCTTTAACTTCCGTTTTTCCTTTGAAAATACTTACAGGAAATTTGGCATAATCTACTTGAACTCTGCTTGCAATCTCTGGATTACTCAAATATCCGGAAAATTCAATAGCTCTAATGCCTCCAAAATCTAATACTCTATATTTCAATGAAGAACTAGCATTTGAAGTATCACCATTTCCAAAACCATTTAGAAAAGAAATTCCGCTGGTTGACCAATCGTTTGCCACAATTTCATTTGCATCAAAAAATCCATTAATATTTGTTTGCCAATCTGATTGTCCTTTTGAAATATCAAATTTGCTTGTCATTTTAAAGCGCTCCTTTATTTGCCAAAGAACGCCAGATTGAAATTTTTAATTAAATAGCGAATATATGAAAAACATCTAACCAAATTGTTCCACTAGTTGGTGCATTACCAGACCATGTAAATCCATATGGATAAATGCTTACTGTTCCATCATTAGCATTAAACCTAAGTCTAGCAACTCCATTTGAACATGGTGTTGACCATTGGTCACCGATTAATTTTGTCAATACATTCTTTGGGAATTGTACGATTGGTATCGTATTACTATCTTCAACTACAGTTCCTGTGGTGCTATTAACTAAACTGACTGGTACTGTAACTCCACCATGGATGATAGCTGAAATTCCGGAAACTGAAGACAAAGTTTGCATTGAAATTCCACTTGTGACATACGTTGAACCGTCAACTTCATTTTGACTCTTATAAGGTGTTGCCCCATTTAAACAAGTAATCCCTGCTGTAATTTTCCCTGAATCATTTCCAAAATATTCGTTCATAAAGTTATTAATATTTGTTTGCCAATCTGATTGTCCTTTGGCAATGTTATTTTTATTTGCCATTAAAATAGCCCCCTTTCCATTTGAAAGAGAACTAAAGCGTTGTTACTAAAGGGGTTTAGCTCCCCCCCCCGCACAATTTTTACAGTCTTAAATTGTTTCATAATGTGTTCCTCCTATAATTTGAATGATGAGTCAGTATCAAAACTTGTAACTGTTGCGCCTTTAGCTTCGATTCCTAAACTGTAGTTTCCCGAAGTGAGATATAAAAAGGACTTACCAAAGTCTGCCGTAAAATTATCCGGCATGGTAAATCCACTAAATACTGTTTTTGGTTCTTCTGGGTCGATGTAAATATCGACTTCTGTTGGTGTCGTTCTGACAGCTCGAACTTTAATATCATAAACTGTTGAACCACCTGCGATATCAACACTTGTTTGTGCAATCCCTGCACCATATCGATAAACGTAAGCATGAATTGATGGATATAACTCATCACCATTCCTTAATGTTAATGTTCCAACTTTCATCGAAGTTAAAACATGCATTTTGGCAATAGTATCTGTAATCTTATCAATCCATGATTGCATCATTGGCACGGTCACAATTTGATTGCTCTTGATTTCTGCTGCTAAGGCATCAATTTGTGTCTGTAATGATGTAACTGTATTTTCAATAGTTTGATAATCGCCTGTCCATTTATCAAACGCAGCTTGAATTTGTGTGTTCCAATCATCTTTGAATTTAGTTAAATCGCCGCTAGCATTATCAATGATTGTTTTCAATTGATCATATAAGTCTTCAAATGGACTGATGTAATCACTCGCCACAACACCATTAACAATTGCATCTGATAGAACATTAAGTTCAAATTCAAGCGTAGAGACGTTCTTATCTCCCAGTGTTAACCTGAAGAACGATTGCTTGTAGTTTCCTGAATTTGCGAATGCTTTTTGTGGGAAGTCATATCTGAATTGTCCATTTGATGGGTCAACTGCAACAAACCCGTGATCATCAAAGATTTTATAGCCAGCTGGTGTTAACCCTTCAAAAATTGCTTTCATACCCGTTAAATCAAATGCTGAACCGTCCTCATGTGTGATATAAACCATGACTGAACGCAATTCGTTATCGTACTGACGTGCTTGGACAAAGTTATGCTTACCTGTCCAAGTAATCGCTGTGGAAGTAACATCATCTGATGGTTGAATTAATACTCGTTGATCTTTACCAATTACAAATCTTAAAGTTTCCATAGTTAGTTAATCACTCCTTTCTGTTGCAAAATCTCAGTGACAACTGCTTCAATTGTGGCTTGGTCGACACCAAGAACAATTCTGTCAATTCGATTTTGCAAGTTGGTAATATCTTGTTTAGTAACTGTTTTAGAATTGTCCTTACTATCATCAACACCAATTAACAGATTCAATGCATTAGCAATTGTGGTGAAATTATCGTTGACCGTGTCTCTGAAAGTGTCACCTAAATCAGTTTCTATTTTTTTTAATGTAACTCTGTCTGCCATTGCTTCATCTCCTATCACCAATTAGTGGCAAGCTCCCACTTGCTCCAAGTTGTATTTGATGTTCCGATACGAGTTAGAGTAACCGGTCTTGCTGTTTGCGTGCTACGTGCAATTTGTGTTGGATAACCGCCCGATGTGTTGCCCCAAGGCGTATGAGTTTCTAACTCACAATATCCAAGATTGATGTTAGATGGGAGATCACCA
>NZ_BAAHWX010000025.1:0-3239 GCF_054784995.1 Paucilactobacillus salsurae
CCGCTCCTACAACTGTGCCAGCCACAGTTAACCCAGATGGAACGATTACGACAACTGAAAAGGTTACCTATACGCCGGAGACTCATGACTATAGCATTACACCTGTTGATGCAGATGGAAATCCAGTGCCAGGTTCAGCAACGACACCAGAAACCGGCAAAACGGATGTGCCAATTGATTCAACGACGTTCCCAACAGTGCCAGGCTACACACCGCAAGACGGTCAAGATGTGACAGTACCAACTGGTGATACGCCAGTTAACGTGGTTTATGTACCAAATACTATTGAAGTACCAGTTACGTATATTGACCAAGATAATGATGGCAAGATAGTGACAACTGGTGATTACACTGGGGTAACGGATGAATCAACCGATAACTTTACACCAAATATTCCAGATGGTTTTGAACTGGTAACAACTGATAAACCAGGGACAACACCAGCTAAAAATGGTGAAATTACTGTTCAATTGAAGCATAAGCATGTAAGTGGCAGTTATGTAGCAACTCGTACAATTAGTTATGATCTTGCACAAGGTGATCATTTGACACCTGGGGCAGCATTACCAGACACAATTTCTCAAACAGTGACATACTCAACAGATACTGATGAAGCAACGGGAGTAACAATGTATACACCTGAAGGAAGCTACTCTGCTGAAAGTACACCTGAATTACAGGGTTACACTGCAAGCAGAATTTTAGTGGATGGCGTTTATACCACCGTAACAACTTCCAAACCAGAAGTTAGCGATCAAACAGTCACATATACCGCTAATGAAACGACTAACAACGTCACAATTCCTAGTGATAAAGGTAATCAAGTTGTGACTGGAGTTACTGGTAAAACAGGACAAACGATTGAAGTGTCAGTGCCAACAGTACCTGGGTATACAGCAGATAAGACAACAATACCTGCCTTAATCAATGCTAATGGCACAATCACGCCACTTGGAACTGTTAACTATACACCAGATAATCATGCCTTTACGATTACACCGGTTGACGAAGATGGAACACCTATTCCAAATAGTCATTCTGTAACTGTTTCAGGTTATACAGATGCTCAAATTCCTGACTCAGATTATCCAACGTTACCGGGATATCGTGCAGTAACGAACCAAGACAAAACCGTTCCGGCGGAAAACAGTAATGTGACAATTGTTTACGTTCCAATTGAGCATGCAATTACAATTGTACCGGTTGATCAAAATGGTAATCCTATTAAAGGCCTGAAACCAATTACGGTTTATGGTACAACTGGTGAAAAGATTACACTACCAGCTATTGCGGGGTATTTACCTGCAGGTAGTATGACAATCGTTGTGCCGGCACAAAACGGTTCTGTGATGGTTGAATACATTCCAGTAGCCACGCAAAGTGGATCTAATCTAGGTGTCGGAACAGGTGTATCCAATCGAAACGTTTCAGCTAATGGTCAGAGCGAATCAAAGAAACTCCCACAAACTGATGAACGTTCAGAAGATCAAATTGCAGGCTTAGGTATTCTAGGACTCGCAACATCTCTGTTGGGTTTCTTAGGACTTAAAAAACGCAAGGAAAATGAAAAATAGTTAGAATTTTCAAAGAATACAAAGTAAGGAATCGGTGTAATGCCGATTCCTTTTTTTGACAAAAAATAAGCCGCTAATAACTCAAAGAGATTAGCGGCTTATTCTAAACTTCTTTTTTTATTGAATCGATTAGGTGTGATCGATTAAAATTCCAATAAAAACGAAGTTTAATATGTTCTTCCAAAGAAGAACTGAAGGTGTTATTTAAAGCAGGGGGTAATCTCTGCTCTAAACAGGTATAAGTAGAGATTTGGGAGGAGATGGGTTTCGCCTTTTGGTCTCTACTATCTGAGATTTATAAATAGTTTTCTTAACGAAAACTAGAATCATAGTAGCACATTTAATATGATATTTGTATGAATTATGTTTTTTTAATTGAATGACCATAAAATTTCATACTTTATATTGGGTTTTTGTAATCAAATTTTAACATGCATAATTAATTACTTTTTGTAAGGAAATGTAAAGAGAAATGTTGATTTATCAAGTGATAGTAAATGTATAAATGTGTTTAAAAATGTATAAAACTTGTCCAACAAATAAATAAATGAATGGATATTCAATTTTAAAAAAAAAGTGTTAAACTACTTAACAAGGGTTAGTGTACTCATCTCATCGAAATAACTGACCCAGACACAAACCTATTTTGTGTAATCGCTAAGGGAAAAAACATCCTACTCCTTTATGATGTTTGACCCGAAAAAGACTAGTGGGCAAGCTAGTCTTTTTTTGATGCTTTAATTACCATTTGAAGTTTTACTTAAAAGTGCACGTTTAGTTGGGATTTAGACGTCATATAATGATACAATTAGAAACGTTGATTTACACATGAGAGTTATTAGAGGAGAGACACGTTGATGCAACACATAAAAAAAATATTTTTCATTAGTTTAGCGTTAGTGAGCATTACTACGTCACTTTCGGGATGTGGTCAAAAACAAACAGCTACATCACCAAAAAAAACTGAACAAAAAGCTGTCAAAACACCGCAGTATATGAATAAAATTGATTGGCAAAAGTCTTCAGAGAAACGAGCTTATCCTGATTTTAACAAGTACCCGAAAGCTTGGATTCGTGTCTCGTTAAAAGACCAGCGAACCTATATTATGGACGGCAAAAAGATATTGTACACAATGTATGCCTCAACTGGTGGTAGTGGTGATAATGCCACACCAACTGGAACATATCACATTCAAGCTGAACGTGGCCATTTCTTCTATAATCCAGAAAGTGGTGAGGGTGCATATAATTGGGTGTCCTGGAAAGATCATGGTGTCTACTTATTTCACTCTGTACCAACTGACGCTCAAGGAAATGTGATTAAGTCTGAAGCAAAACAGTTAGGAAAAACTGCAAAATCGCATGGATGTGTCAGGTTGACAATGCCAGATTCTAAATGGTTACATGATAACGTCCCAGAAGGATTAAAAGTAGTTATAAGTAAAGATTAATTTGATCGCTGGAGTTTGAACTATATATGAATGCATTAATCATTAGAGGATCAATTCGAATTAAATTTGTAGTACTTTGTTTGAGCCTGGATGTAAGCTGATTCCTGAGACAACTTTTAAGAGAGCGTATAATGAATAAATCGTCTCTCAAAAGGAAGGAATTTTTACATGCCAACTCGTTACGACAAAGAATTCAAACAAAACATCATCAACC
>NZ_BAAHWX010000026.1:0-1632 GCF_054784995.1 Paucilactobacillus salsurae
AAGCTGCTGAGATTCCAGAAGGGACACAACTTGGATCAATCGAAGACTTCATGAATGCGATTGCTAACAAACCGGTCTTGGTCTATGTAAAGAAAGAACCAAACGAATACCAAGGAAAAACAACTGACGTTAACCAAGTTGCACCATGGAATTTTAGCAAGACAAAATTTGAAAGTGTGCAACATACTTGGGCAAATAAATCAGGATCAATGAAAGATAACGGCAAACCAATTGAAATCTCAAGTGATGATTTACCATTCTAAATTTACGGAGGCTATAAATTGAACTATGACAATATACCAACTGAATTACGGTCCTTAACGCAATGGGGGACTTATGAAAAGGTTTGGAACGAAGAACGACATAAGTATACCAAGATTCCACACAATGCCTTAAATGATGAGGGTGGACGTTCTAACGCACCTGACACTTGGGTAGATTTTCAAACAGCTTTAGCAGGTATGAAAAAATTCAATCGTGATGGTTTAGCTTTCTATTTTGGCAATGGATATGTCGGTTTGGATATTGATCACATCAAGGATGAAATTGAACAATATCTGCTTGGCGATTATCAGCATACAGTTGTGAAAGATGTGATTGATAAACTGCAGAGCTACACAGAAGTCAGTCTATCTGATGAAGGTATTCATGCCATTTTCAAAGGAAAGATTCCAGGCAATCGCAGACGAAAAAGCAATATTGAAATGTATGAATCCGGACGTTTTTTTGCACTCACTGGTAAGACAATTGGACCATTTGCAAATCACGTCAACTCACCAATCCCTGAAAATATTAAGCTGCTTTACACGAAGTTCTTTGGTGAAGATAAAGTCGTGCAGCTACCGAATCAATCCACAATTACAACTAATGACTTAGACGTGGATGAAATTATCAGACGAGCTGAAATGTCTAAGAATGGTAATCGGTTCAAGTTATTCATGCAAGGCGGCTGGGAGAATCATTATCCATCACAATCTGAAGCAGACTTAGCTTTCGCAGACACACTCGCCTTCTGGTGTGGGAGAGACTTCAGTAAAATGGATCAGATATTTAGATCGTCAGATTTAATGCGACCTAAGTATGATGAACAACACGGCAAGACAACCTATGGCAACGCACTGCTCAACAAAGCCATTAATGAAACCAGTGAAACGTTTAATCCAAAAAAACAACCATTGAATAAGTACATCCTTAATTTTGGTGGAGATGAAGATAAGAAAGACGATAAACCTAAACCACCACGTAGTTGGGATGATACCGGTAATGCAGACCGGTTCATGGATTTGTACGAAAATATAGTTCGATATTCGTACATTGATAAAAACTGGTTTGTGTATAACGGCAGTTACTGGGAAGTTGATAATCAAGGCATGATTGCTAGCTACTTAGATAACATGTTGGAAGTTATGAAGAATGAAAAATTGTTTATTGCGGCAGGGCAAGAAGAAGAGAATGCCAAAAAAAACTGGGATAATTTTTTACAAAAAACTCGCAGCAATCATTCTAAGAAAGCAATCCTAGATGAGATTAAACATCGAGTACCAATTTTGCACGGTGAGTTTGATAAGGATAAAACTTTACTGAATGCCGAGAATGGTTACATTGATATGAACAGTGGTATTCTCCACGATC
>NZ_BAAHWX010000027.1:0-1632 GCF_054784995.1 Paucilactobacillus salsurae
AAGCTGCTGAGATTCCAGAAGGGACACAACTTGGATCAATCGAAGACTTCATGAATGCGATTGCTAACAAACCGGTCTTGGTCTATGTAAAGAAAGAACCAAACGAATACCAAGGAAAAACAACTGATGTTAACCAAGTTGCACCATGGAACTTTAGCAAGACGAAATTTGAGAGCGTGCAACATACCTGGGCAAATAAATCAGGATCAATGAAAGACAACGGCAAACCAATTGAAATCTCAAGTGATGATTTACCATTCTAAATTTATGGAGGCTATAAATTGAACTATGACAATATACCAACTGAATTACGGTCCTTAACGCAATGGGGGACTTATGAAAAGGTTTGGAATGAAGAACGACAGAAGTATACCAAAATTCCACACAACGCCTTAAATGACGAGGGAGGACGTTCTAACGCACCCGAAACTTGGGTAGATTTTCAAACAGCCCTGGCAGGTATGAAGAAATTCAATCGTGATGGCTTAGCTTTCTATTTTGGCAATGGTTATGTCGGTTTAGATATTGATCACATTAAAGATGAGATTGAACAATATCTGCTTGGCGATTATCAACATACAGTTGTGAAAGATGTCATTGATAAGTTGCAAAGTTATACCGAAGTAAGTCTATCTGATGAAGGTATTCATGCGATTTTCAAAGGTAAAATACCAGGCAATCGCAGACGGAAAAGCAACATTGAAATGTATGAATCAGGACGATTCTTTGCACTAACTGGTAAAACGATTGGACCGTTTGCAAACCACGTCAATGCACCAATACCTGAAAACATTAAGCTGTTGTATACCAAGTTTTTTGGTGAAGATAAAGTCGTGCAGCTACCGAATCAATCCACAATTACAACCAACGACTTAGATGTTGATGAAATCATCAGACGGGCTGAAATGTCTAAGAATGGTAATCGGTTCAAATTATTCATGCAAGGTGGCTGGGAGAATCATTATCCATCACAGTCTGAAGCTGACTTAGCTTTCGCAGATACACTCGCATTCTGGTGTGGGAGAGACTTCAGCAAGATGGATCAGATATTTAGATCGTCAGATTTAATGCGACCTAAGTATGATGAACAACACGGAAAGACAACCTATGGCAATGCATTACTGAACAAAGCCATTAATGAAACAAGTGAGACATTCAATCCAAAGAAACAGCCATTGAATAAGTACATTCTTAATTTTGGTGGAGATGATGATAAGAAAGACGATAAGCCAAAACCACCACGCAGTTGGGATGATACCGGTAATGCAGACCGCTTCATGGACTTATACGAAAACTTAGTTAGATATTCGTACATTGATAAAAACTGGTTTGTGTATAACGGCAGTTATTGGGAAGTTGATAACCAAGGCATGATTGCTAGTTACTTGGATAACATGCTGGAAGTTATGAAGAATGAAAAATTGTTTATTGCGGCAGGGCAAGAAGAAGAGAATGCCAAAAAAAACTGGGATAATTTTTTACAAAAAACCCGCAGCAACCATTCAAAGAAAGCAATCCTAGATGAGATTAAACATCGAGTACCAATTTTGCACGGTGAGTTTGATAAGGATAAAACTTTACTGAATGCCGAGAATGGTTACATTGATATGAACAGTGGTATTCTCCACGATC
>NZ_BAAHWX010000028.1:0-1351 GCF_054784995.1 Paucilactobacillus salsurae
TGGATTGAAGTCAATATTTGAGACAGGTTTTAAGAGACATTCAGAACCGCGTTTACCTTCCACAGCTCAAATAAATCATTAATCGTGATTAATAACTTATTTGAACCATGGAAAGCATTAAATCAGGCGGCCATTTGGCTCGTAAGTGTTGCGATTTCAACTTGTAAGGGGGTCTGGTAGCCCAGTGAACTATGAATTCTCTTCCTATTGTAGAAAGCATGCACATATTCAAAAAGGACAGCAGCGGCAGTTTCATAATTCTCAAAGACCGGCACTGGATAAACACATTCCTTTTTGAGGGAAGCATGAAAAGATTCCATTGGTGCATTATCGTATGGACATCCCTTACGGCTGTAAGAGTGGCGGATATGTAGTTCTGTTAACCGTTGGTTGTAATCATCGCTGGTGTACTGTGATCCTAAGTCTGTGTGGATAATCAGGTCCCCAGTAATGGTTCGATTTTTAACCGCGCTTTCCAGGGTCTTTAAGACTAAATCAGTAGCCATCTTTTTTGAGAATGAATAGCCGATAATTCGTCTTGAGTGCAGATCCATGATGGTTGATAAGTAACACCAGCCATTACGCTTCGTTTGAATATAGGTCATATCAGCGGTCCATTTTTGATTTAAACCAGTGGTCGAGAAATCCTGCTTAAGCAAGTTGGGACGCTGTTCAACCTTGGTTTTGGAAGCCGAAGCCGCTTTCCATTTATTGACGGTAACGGAGTGGATATCCAGTTCCTTCATGAGCCGGGAAATCCGTCTTGGGCTGCACCGACGCTGCAGTGGTTGAAGTTCCAGATTCAATTCATGGTGGATCTTCATAACGCCGTATCGCTGCTTGAATTCCGCAAAGATCCGCAGAATCCGTTGTTTTAAGTCCTCATCTTCGGTCCGGCGTTTTGAAGGCTTTGGGGATCGATAACGATAATAGTGAGCTCTGGAAACACCGAGGATTCGGCACATCTTAGTTACCTGGTGGTGATGGCTTTCTTGGTGAATATAATCAAAAATATTGGTTACTTCTGCGCAAGGAAGCCCAGGGCTTTTTTTAGGATTTCGTTCTCCTCAGACAGGGAAGCCAGCCGCTTTTCCATCGCTTTAATTTCGTCTGGCGATTTACCGGATTGAGTTTTAGCTTGGCCCTGGATCCACTTATGAACGGTTGAATAGCCAATGCCATATTCTCTGGCCAGTTGGGCGGCTGATTCGCCTTGTTTATATAGGTTGATGATGTTTTGTTTGAATTCTTTGTCGTAACGAGTTGGCATGTAAAAATTCCTTCCTTTTGAGAGACGATTTATTCATTATACGCTCTCTTAAAAGTTGTCTCAGGAATCAGCTTACATCCA
>NZ_BAAHWX010000029.1:0-1331 GCF_054784995.1 Paucilactobacillus salsurae
ATGGTTGAAGGACCTGACGTGAAATGGTTAATCAAAAATAACTATCTCGCACCATATAAGTATTTTTCAGTCAATTTAATTAATGAAAATAAACTGAAAACTTCCAGTACTGGCGACTTTACCAATAAGTCAATGGATGAAGCAATCGACAATACCATTTTTGGTGATGTGGTTAAGACCTATCAAGACAAAAGCCCAGGACAAAAAGCAATTGTCTATGCGCATGATATTGAACACAGTAAGTCAGTAGCTCTATCGTTCAATGATGCAGGTATTCCTGCGGCTCATGCGGATGCTAAAACACCAAAGAGTGAGCGTGCTGAGATTATGTCAGACTTTAAAGCCGGCAAAATTAAGGTTCTCTGCAATGTGGATTTAATATCTGAAGGCTTTAATGTTCCTGATTGTTCGGTTGTCATTATGCTACGACCCACACAGTCGTTAGTCTTAGACGTGCAACAAAGTATGCGCTGTATGAGATACCAACCAGGTAAAGTCGCAACCATCATTGATCATGTTGCTAATTACGCACGATTCGGACTACCTGATAGTGAGCGCAAGTGGAGTTTGAAAGGACGACCAAAGAAGAAACGAAATGCTACCCCGTCAATGGGTATTCACCAATGTGAAAAATGTTTCTTCATCTTCCCGTCATCTGAATCAAAATGTCCGAATTGCGGCTTTGAAATTGAAACCGAAACACAAGGCTTAACCGTTGATGAAACAGCCAAGATTGAACAGTTAGATCCGTTCGAAATTGAAACCAATTACCAAACTATTAAATACAAAAAAATGAATCCTAAAGACGTTGATAATATGCATGACCTGTACAAAATTGCTGAGGCAAGAGGTTATAAGCCAGGTTGGGTATGGTATCAAGGTAAACAAAAAGGATTAGTCAAATAAAAGGAGAAATTAATAATGTCATTCATTACAACAGATTATTCAAAAAACGAACAAAGCAACGATTTTTCAGCTATTCCAACAGGTAACTACGAAATGATCATCAAGTCAGCTCAGGAACATGCCACAAAGAATGGCAAGGAGTCCTTACAACTCGATTTAGTTGTTCGTAACGATTTGGACGGCGTTGCCGAACTGAAAGATACGAATGCCAAATATCACAATCGTCATGTGTTCATGGAGAATTGGAAACGCAAGAATACCGGTAAATACGATATGGAAGGCTTTCAATATATTCTCCAAGCTGCTGAGATTCCAGAAGGGACACAACTTGGATCAATCGAAGACTTCATGAATGCGATTGCTAACAAACCGGTCTTGGTCTATGTAAAGAAAGAACCAAACGAATACCAAGGAAAAACAACTGA
>NZ_BAAHWX010000030.1:0-1093 GCF_054784995.1 Paucilactobacillus salsurae
TCACATTTTGACCTTCTTGTGGTGTGTAACCTGGCACTGCTGGGAACGTCGTTGAATCAATTGGCGCATCCGTTTTGCCGGTTTCTGGTGTCGTTACTGAACCTGGTACTGGATTTCCATCTGCATCGACAGGTGTGATGCTATAAGGATGGGTATCTGGCGTGTAGTTAACCTTTTCAGTTGTCGTAATCGTTCCATCTGGGTTAACTGTGGCTGGCACAGTTGTAGGAGCAGCTGTGTAGCCTGGTTTCGTTGGCACTGTCACTTGAATTGTTTGACCAGTGGTGCCTGTCACGCCAGTGACAGTCTTTGGTCCGTCATTAGTGTCAATAGTGACATCTGCCGTGACCTTGTTTGGTACATAAACGATGTTAACCGGCGTGTCACCAGTTGGTACAGTCACATCTTGACCGTCTTGTGGTGTGTAGCCTGGCACTGTTGGGAACGTCGTTGAATCAATTGGTGCATCCGTTTTGCCGGTTTCCGGTGTCGTTACTGAACCTGGTACTGGATTTCCATCTGCATCAACAGGTGTAATGCTATAGTCATGAGTCTCCGGCGTATAGGTAACCTTTTCAGTTGTCGTAATCGTTCCATCTGGGTTAACTGTGGCTGGCACAGTTGTAGGAGCGGCTGTGTAGCCTGGTTTCGTTGGCACTGTCACTTGGATTGTTTGCCCAGTGGTGCCTGTCACGCCAGTGACAGTCTTTGGTCCGTCATTAGTGTCAATGGTGACATCTGTCGTGACCTTGTTTGGTACATAAACGATGTTAACCGGCGTGTCACCAGTTGGTACAGTCACATTTTGACCGTCTTGTGGTGTGTAGCCTGGCACTGTTGGGAACGTCGTTGAATCAATTGGTGCATCCGTTTTGCCGGTTTCTGGTGTCGTTACTGAACCTGGTACTGAATTTCCATCTGCATCAACAGGTGTAATGCTATAGTCATGAGTCTCCGGCGTATAGGTAACCTTTTCAGTTGTCGTAATCGTTCCATCTGGGTTAACTGTGGCTGGCACAGTTGTAGGAGCAGCTGTGTAGCCTGGTTTCGTTGGCACTGTCACTTGAATTGTTTGACCAGTGGTGCCTGTCAC